>JAISTL010000342.1 GCA_031272615.1 Methylobacteriaceae bacterium
CACCATTGACAGCCACATCAAGCGTCTTCGCAAAAAATTCAAGGCCATCGATGACGATTTCGAAATGATTGAAACGCTCTACGGCGTCGGCTACCGTTTCAAGGAAGCCTGACGGATTCCCCGGTTTTCGGTCACGAAAGGTCGCCCGTTTGGAGACTCACCCTTCAAAAACCGAATACAAAGCGCTGTTGATTTCCACCCACGGCTGGAATCAACTGCGTCTCCGTCTGTACCATTTCGCATGGCTTCTGCATCAAGCGTTCTTTTCCACACTCACCCGGCAAATCGTCGTCCTCAACCTCGCCGGTCTGTTCGCACTGCTCGTCGGAGTTCTCTTCCTCAACCAGTTTCGTGCCGGCTTGATTGACGCGCGTATACAGAGCCTTATCACGCAAGGAGAAATTATCGCCGGCGCCATCGCCAACACCGCGACCCTCGATACCGACGTCACGCGAATCGACCCCGACCGACTGTGGGAACTGCAGACCGGAGAAAGCGGAACCCTCTCCGAAGATTATGCCACCATTCTCGACTTCTCCATCAACCCCGAACGCGTCGCTCCCGTGCTGCGCCGCCTGGTGACACCAACCCGAACCCGCGCCCGCGTCTATGACCGCGAAGGCTTTCTCCTCATCGATTCCCAAGCCTTGTTCTCCCAGGGAGACATTCTCCGCATCGACCTGCCGCCCCTCGCACAAAACCCCGATTTTTTCCAACGCATTGCCCGTTGGTACCGAAACCTGTTCCGCACGACGCCTTCCGTCATCACCGAAATCGGCCCCGCCATCGGTAACAACCTCCCCGAAGTGCAACGCGCGCTTGCCGGATACCGCAACAACGCTGTCCATCTCAACCGCGACGGCGATACCATCGTGTCCGTCGCCATTCCCATCACACGTTTGCGTACCGTTCGCGGCGTTCTCCTGCTCTCCACCCAAAGCGGTGATATCGACAGCATACTCTCCGCTGAACGCCACGCCTTGATTCGCATCTTTCTCGTCGCCGCATTCGTGATGATCGTGCTGTCCCTGTTCCTCGCCCAATCCATTGTCTTACCGGTCCGGCGCCTTTCCGAAGCCGCCGAGAAGGTCCGCTCCGGCGCCAAACATCATGATGAAATTCCCGATTTTTCCCAACGATCCGACGAAATCGGCCACCTTTCCGAATCACTGCGCGAGATGACCGCTGCTCTTTTCAACCGTATCGAAGCGATTGAACGTTTTGCCGCCGACGTCGCCCACGAACTGAAAAACCCTCTGACATCGGTGCGAAGCGCGGTGGAAACTCTCCCCGTCGCCAAGACCGCCGACGCCCGGGAGCGTCTGTTTTCCATCATCCAACACGACGTACAGCGGATGAACCGCCTGATCTCGGACATCTCCGCCGCTTCCCGTCTCGATGCCGAACTCGCCCGCGACGACACCACCATCGTTGATCTGCGACAACTTCTCGAGGCCGTTGTACAAATCGCCAACAGTCGCGACGCCAACGCCCCCGCCGTCACCCTGACTGTCACACCGCTCCCCGATTCCTCCGACAAGCATCCACCCTTCCTGATCAACGGTCACGATAGCCGCCTCGCCCAGGTGTTCAACAACCTCATCGATAACGCCCGTTCGTTTTCTCCCCCTGACAAACCCGTCATGGTCACCCTCAGCACCGATGACGATATCGCCCAAATCACCGTCGACGACTTTGGCCCCGGTATTCCTGCCCACGCCTTGGAAAAAGTATTTGAACGGTTTTACACCGACCGTCCCAACCAGGGTTTCGGACAAAACTCCGGCCTCGGACTCGCCATCTCACGCCAAATTATCGAAGCGCACCGTGGAACCATCATTGCCGAGAACCGTTATGCCGAACCTTCCGACACACGCTCACCCATCGGCGCCCGCTTCCTCATCCGCATCCCCGTGATCTGAGCGTACACACCTGCCGTAACAGCCGAAAAATCTATGAACAACTCCTCCCGGTCACTGCCAAAACACAAAATTTCTTCGAACTTACAGTATGTTGATGACTTCACCATCCCCGGCAACGATTCCTTGACACCCGGCGAGTCAACCGACTCCCCCTTGTGCAACCCGGTGAACTTCTGTGGACAGATCACCCATATTCTACCCTCCCGTTCAGCGATTCCACCGAGCCCGAATCACGAGAAACAACCAAGCGGTTTCTCATATCACCCGCATAATTCACATAAATCCGTTACGCCCGAATCGTCCACAGTGTCTTCACCCGGACTCCGCCTTAACTCTTTCTTAACACTTAAAGAATCTTTTTCTTGTATGACCGGAGGATTCTTCCCTCTCCATGCCCCTTGTGGACGATTCGGGGACAACATTGCTGCACCACAACCCACCATCAACCAAAAACAACAAAATTGAAGAATCTAATCTTTTTATTTTCAGTGACACCATGACCATGAACACCGTTGACACCCATCACAAACCAGTTCTCACCGTACTAAACGGCACCCCACTCACTCCACCGCCAATCTGGATGATGCGTCAGGCTGGTCGTTACCTCCCCGAATACCGGACCCTGCGTGCCAAAGCGAAAACATTTCTCGACTTTTGCCTCGATCCGCCACTCGCAGCCGAAGCAACACTCCAGCCTGTCCAACGTTTCGACCTGGACGCCGCGATACTGTTTTCCGATATCCTCGTCATTCCTCATGCTCTTGGACAAACCGTCGACTTTGTTGAACACGAAGGCCCGAAACTGTCACCGATAACTGATGGCGATCATATCACCGGCCTCGCTCCACACCACGTCATCGAACGCCTGCAGCCGGTTTTTGCCACCCTGCGAATGGTAACTCCCAATCTTCCCCCCAAGGTGGCGCTGTTCGGATTTTGCGGAGCTCCCTGGACCGTTGCCTCCTACATGATTGCCGGGAAAAGCACCCCCGACCAGGCGCCACTCCGCCATCTCGCTTATACCAACCGCCCGTTGTTGTTGTCGCTGATCGACCTCATCACCGAAATCTCAATCGAGTATCTCTGCGCACAAATCGAATCCGGCGCCGACGTCGTGCAAATTTTTGAAAGTTTCTCCGCCGCTGTCCCACCCGAACTGTTTGCAATCTGCAGCCTGAATCCGATCAAACGTATCGTTGACGCTGTCAAACAGCGCCATCCGGATACCAAGACCATCCCCTATATCCGCGGAAACCCGTATTATACTTTACGTTTCGCTGAAGAACGCATCGGTGACGCCATCGGCATCGACTGGATGACGCCCCTTGATTTCATACTGCCGAAAATGCCCCGAATGGCCAGCCAGGGCAACCTCGATCCATTGACCCTGCTTGCCGGCGGACAAGCGCTCGATGACGCGGCCGACCGCATCCTCACTCAAACCCGAACCCGCCCGCACATATTCAACCTCGGGCACGGTATTCTTCCGCAAACACCCATCAGTCACGTCGAACAGCTGATAACCCGTGTCCGCCGCAGCTGACAACGCGTCCCGCAAGCGCCGCCGACAGACACAGAACCATTACCAACCAAAACGGAACATGTCGCCACCGTGCAAATACCGTTCGGTTTTCAAGGCGTTGCGGCACGAAGCCATCAATGATCGCTTCCCCTCCTGCCGGCGTAACGGCGACCATCCGCCCGTATCCGTCAATCACCGCGGATATTCCGGTATTGGCGGCCCGCACCAGCGACAGGCCTTCTTCCACCGCTCTCAGGCGAGCTTGGGCAAAATGCTGATACGGCCCGTTTGAACCGTCAAACCAGCCGTCATTGGTAACATTGAGCATAAATTGCAAGGATAACTCCTCGGGGAGCGACACCATATCCTGCGGCAACACATCGGCGGAGAACACCGATTCATAACAAATCGACGCAGCCACCGCCCCAACCCCGGGTATCAGTGCGGTTTTGCGCCGCAGCGGTGTATGATAATCGCCCGGCAGCACGAACAACTCCTCGGCATCGAGAAATCTCAATACCTGCACCACAAACGCCGGAACCATTTCGCCGAACGGCACCAGGTGCATCTTGTCATAAACCCACCACACATGTCCCGATTTATCAACCACTGCAATGGAGTTGAACACCCGAGCCCGTTCTTCACCCGGTAGCATCGGGTCGAACCGCGCCGACCCGGCAACCAATACCGCCCGATCGTGCAAAAAAGCCTGAGTACGTCGAATTGTCTCCGGTGACCGGTCAAGAACATAGGGAAAGGCGGTCTCCGGCCAAACCACATGCGTGATGTCCTTGTCCAGGGTCTCCCTGCCGGCGAGACTGACGCGAAAATAGGTCGCGAGAATCGCCTCGGCATTGTCGGGGCGGAACTTGTCGTCCTGCTGCACATCGGGCTGCACGACGCGTACCTTGACACCGTCCACCGGCGGCAATTCCCCCCTCGCGCGGGTATATCCGCAGATAGCCAGCAAAATCAACGCTGCGGCGGCAATAACCGTCGGCCCACCCCTTTGATTGAACGTCGCGGTCTGCGCCACGCCGCGGTTCACCCGCAGTGTCGAAGGAGCCGCACAAATCAAAAGAACAATGACCGTCAGCAGATAGACCCCACCCACCGACGCTGCCTGCATCAAAGCCAAATGCTGACCGAAGACCATACCGGGAAGGTTCCACGGAAAACCGGTCAACACATGCCCGCGAAGCCACTCACCGGATGAAATCCCGAATGCAAGGGCAAAAACCCGGCAAGATCCCGGAGACCACAACAATCCGGCGACCATGGTGCCAAAGCCGTAAAACAGTGCCAGAAACGCGCAAAACGCGACAATACCGGGAATCAGCACAAAAAAATAGATATCCGGAACCGCCAAAAAACGAAACCCGGCGCCAAGCCACCATAAACCGCCGAGGCAATATCCCAATCCCCATAACCAACCGGTGAGGAATGCCGACGACAAACACCGGCGCCGCCGGGATGCCGATACTCCAAAGACATCATCCAGCATCCACACCAGCACACACAACGACAGCACAAAACAAGGGATAAATCCGTAAGGCGGCAACGCCAATGCCCCTGCCGCACCGCCGCCGATGAGCACCGAAGCTGTCAACATTGACGATCGCCGGCCCGGCCCGGTCATGGGCGCTCCGGCGTTACACGGAAGCGTGACGCCGGCGCCGTGCGGGATATCCCCGTCCGACTTATCCGCACGGTTTTGATTCGACGCGGATTGGCGTCAACAATCTCGAACACCAGGCCTTCCGGCCCGGTAAACTTCTCGGATTTTCTCGGGACCCGCCCCGCCAGCGTCATGACGAACCCGCCGATGGTGTCCACATCATCGATATTCGGCGCCTCCGCCAGATCGACCCCGAGAATCTGCGAAACTTCTTCCAGGTCAGCGCCGCCGTCGGCAGTCAACGCGCCGTCCTCACCAACGGTGATATCCTTTGTCGCCTCGTCATGTTCGTCTTCAATATCACCGACGACGGTTTCCACCAGGTCTTCCATGGAGACCAAACCGTCCGTCCCGCCGTATTCGTCGATGACCAGAGCGATATGAATGCGTTTCGCCTGCATGCGCGCCAGCAAATCCACCGCCTGCATGGCGCCGGGAACGAACAGCACGTCGCGCTGCAGCCCCGCTTCAGCGATCGTCTTGTTGAAATTGAGTTTGGAGAAATCATGACTGCCGGTTTCACCGCCGGAGCTCGATTCCACCATATAATCGAGAAAATCGCGGATATGCACCATCCCCTTCGGATCATCCAGCGTTTCCTGATAGGTCGGCAGACGTGAATGACCCGCTTCGCGGAACACATCGAGCAAATCATCGAGTTTCATGTCCAGCGGAACGGCAATGATATCCGCCCTTGGGACCATGACGTCATCGACCCGGGTATTGTGAAAGCCGACGATGTTCTTGATCATCATCCGCTCATGCGGCGAAAACTCCAAATCGAGATCTTCCGCTGCATCCAGAAGAGCATCCTCAACACTTTCGTGGGCCGACTCACGGCGCTTCAATCCCACACGGGACAACAGCTTTTCATACCACGAATCGTCGGTACCTGAACCGGATTCCGGCGTTTCACCGCCGTGTTCATTTCGACTTCGGTCCTCGTTCATAATACTCCCGCCTTGAATTCGAAATATCGGATTCGCATAATCAGTCTTCATAAGGGTTCGGTATGTTCAATGCCGCCAGAATACGGATCTCGTGAGCTTCCATGATGACGGCGTCGGTGTTTGTATGGTGGTCGCATCCAAGAAGGTGCAGTGTCCCGTGCACAATAAGGTGTGCCGCGTGTTGCGCCAAGTGTTTGTTTTGCTCTCCGGCTTCCCGCGCGACAGTTTCGAAGCCCAGCGCAATATCCCCCAGAAACAACGGGTATCCCGCAATCTGCATCCCGCGGGCCGCCGGAAAAGACAACACGTTTGTCGGCTGATCAATGCCGCGCCACGAGCCGTTCAACTGCCGAAGGGTATCGTCGTCGGCAAGGAGAACCGCAATCTCCACTTCTTCCACCTTGGCGCCGACGGGCATGAATGGCGGATCCTCAGCGAATACCCTGCTCACGACCTCAAAGACAAACTCTTCACAATCCGGGAAGGCCTGCTGCCACGCCTGGGCTGTCACCGACACATCCGTGTGCACAGAAATCGTCATGATGGAACCGGACTCTCCGTATCCCGAAGCGCAGCGGATTGCCGATGAACACGCGCAGCATCATAGGCATTGACGATACGGCGAACCAGGTCATGGCGAACAACGTCCTCCGCGTGAAAATGAACATGGGCGACGCCGTCGATATTCTTCAGCAATGCGCAGGCCTCAACCAGCCCCGATTTCTGACCGGGCGGCAAATCGATCTGCGATGTATCTCCGGTCACCACCATACGTGAACCTTCACCCAGCCGTGTCAAAAACATCTTCATCTGCATGGAAGAGGTATTTTGCGCTTCATCGAGAATAATCACCGAATTGGAAAGCGTACGGCCACGCATGAAGGCAAGGGGAGCGATTTCAATCATGCCTGATTGCAGGCCGCGCTCAACATGGCGGACATCCATGAAATCATGCAACGCGTCATAAATCGGCCTCAGATACGGGTCGACTTTCTCCCGCATATCGCCGGGCAGGAACCCGAGACGTTCACCCGCTTCAACCGCCGGGCGCGAGAGAATGATCCGGTCGACAGTTCCCTGCTCCAACAGAAAGACGGCGAATCCCACAGCCAGCCAGGTTTTTCCGGTTCCGGCCGGTCCTTCGGCGAAAACCAACTCATGGTCGCGCATGGCCTCGATATAGGCGCTCTGGGTTTCGGTCCGCGCTTTCACGGTGCCCCTTTTCCTGGTGAACAGGCTGGCAAATCCCTTGATGCCGGGAAAGTGCAATTGCGCCATTGCCGAATCAGCGCGCTCCTCCACTTCGTATTCCCGGATGACTCCGTCAATATCACCAAAACTGATGGACCGTGCACCTTCCGCGGCGCGTTGATACAGCCTGTTCAAAATGTGCTTGGCTGTATCACAGGCAGAAACCGGGCCTCGCACCGCCACATGATTGCCGATGGCAGTCAGCATCAAGCCGAAGCGACGCTCGAGAAAGGCCAGATTCTGATCGTGACGGCCGAAAACCACCGAAGCCAGGCTGTTTTCTTCAAAAGGAACGAGTATCTCCACGTCCGACAAACGGTCGGAGTTTCCGGAACGGGAAGGGATCGGCGATTCTCTATCGGATTCCGTCATGGTATCCGTTCTGCTTTCTTGAATTGAACACTCCCGGGCAAATACTCTTCCACACTGAGACTGTTGCTGTCAATACCCACAACCCGGGCTGGAACAATATCGCCAATCCGCCGTTCGGTATTCATGAACGCCGCTTGCAGATATGGTGTTTTTCCGACCAGCTGCCCGGGGTGACGTCCGGGTTTTTCCAGCAACACATCGACAACCCGCCCCTTCATCGCCCTGTTGAACCTCAGACGCTGTTCTTCGAGTATAGCCTGAAGCTCGTGCAACCGCCGGATTTTGACGGTATCATCCACCTGGTCGGGACGCTCTGCCGCTGTCGTGCCCGGGCGGGCACTATACTTGAATGAAAAGGATCCGGCAAAGGTTATCTCTTCCACCAAACGGACGGTTTCGCGAAAATCGGTCTCGGTTTCGCCGGGAAAACCCACAATGAAATCAGAGGACAAAGCGATATCCGGTCTGGCGGTGCGCACCTTATCCACCCAAAAACGATAATCCGATACCGTATGTTGTCGATTCATCTCCCCAAGAATACGGTCCGAGCCTGTCTGTACCGGCAGATGCAGATAAGGCATCAACAACGACAATGACCGGTGAGCCTCAACCAGATCGTCATTCATATTCAGCGGATGGCTCGTCGTATAGCGCAAACGCTTGAGATCGGGAACCTGATCCGCAACATGGCGCAGCAGGTACCCCAGAGTCCTGGGTTTGCCGTCAGCGCCCGGGCCGTTGTAGGCATTGACGTTCTGCCCAATCAGCGTCACCTCGCGCACGCCGAAAGCAGTCAACTGCCGGATTTCATCGACGACAGCGCCGACATCACGGGAAACCTGGGCGCCTCGGGTATACGGTACGACGCAGAAGGTGCAGAACCTGTCGCAACCTTCCTGAACAGTGACAAACGCGGACACCCCTCTGCGCGAAACCGCCCGGGAATCCTGCTCGGGCAGATAATCGAACTTGTCATCAACAGGAAACTCCGTATCCACCACGGCATGCGTTTTTGCCTGACGCAGCAGCTCAGGCAAATGATGGTAACTCTGCGGACCGACCACAACATCCACCACGGGCGCCCGCTGCAGGATTTCCGCACCTTCCGCCTGGGCGACACATCCTGCCACCACCACGAGAAAACCTTCGCCTTTGCGCTGTTTGGCGTTCTTCAACCGGCGCAAGCGGCCGAGTTCGGAATAAATCTTTTCCGCCGCCTTTTCCCGGATATGACAGGTGTTGAGAACCACCACGTCGGCGTCCTCCGGCGATTTTGCCTCCTCATAACCCTCTTGGTTCAGAATGTCTGCCATACGCCCGGAATCATAGACGTTCATCTGGCATCCGTATGATCTGACGTAGTAATTTTTCACGAGCCCTCAAACCGTCCTGTATGACGCAGCACAAACCGCATATCTGTGGACAACGCCCGCAGGCGTCAAACACAACTTGAGCCGCTTTTAAGCCGAATATCAGCGATTTGAAAAGCATTTTATCAAATTCACGACAAAAGCCGCGCGAACGCTTACCTCACAAGAATTATAATAATTCCAAAGTATTTGTAAACTAATACACAACCAACTACCGGAAAACAAAGAATGACATCAATGATACGGCATGAGATTGGAACTATTCCAATTCAAAAACATAAACAATAACAATATTTTACTTTACCGGATGCAAAAAAAAGGCTACCAGAGCGCCACCATGGGGGAAGACGATGATCAAAGTATTACTTCATCTGTTACTGTTGTGCTGTGTTGTGACGTCTCTGCGCGCCGAACCGGGCATCTACGAAACCTTCATCCGTGACATTGAACATCGACTGGACGCCACAGCTGTGGCCTATCGGGAACACCGTGTCGAAGACGCCAAAACCGCCGTGCAGATGGCCTATTTCGAAGTATTCGAAAACCTGGAAGGTCCGATTCGCATCAACATCTCCGCCAAAAAGAGCGCGGAACTGGAAGCCGTTTTCGGTGAAATCCGCAAAATGATCATCGCCGGCAAACCGCAATCAGAGGTCGAGGCGCGCATTGTGTGGCTGAAGACGCAGATACGCGCCACCCAGTCCCGTATCGAAGGCGGTCATGCCCTCCGGGCCGAAGGCGCGCATGGAGTCTATGAAAACGATGCGGTGCACCCGTTCTGGAGCGACAGTTTCCGCCTGATGGATGACGCCCTTGCCGACGCCATCACACTCTATCGGCAAAACCGGTTCGATGACGCCCGCGCCGCCGGTCAACGCGCCCGGTTCGAGGGATTCAAGAACCCGGAGATGGAAATCGCCCTGCGTTCGCATCGGTCCGCCGCCGCGACCGAGGTGCTGAACCAGCGATTCACGACCTTGCAAACCCTGGCCGGGCAACCGGGAAACATCACCCGTCTGGGATATGCCGTCACTACCCTTCTCCAGGATATCGAAGAACAGCTGGAAGGCGTACCGCCTCCCCAATCCGCGTTATCCGCGGCGCCGGTGGAGACGGAGGAAGACACGTCCGCCGATTGGAACCGTGTGGCCGATGATATCAACATCGCCATTGCCGCGGCGATCGAACGCTACCGGGCGGGGCATACGGCCGAAGCGGTCGCCGCGGTTCAAAACGCCTACTTTGACCATTTCGAGGCCTCGGGGATGGAAAACCGCCTCGGCGCGCGGGACAACACGTTCAAAACGACGGTGGAGGGCTATTTCACCACCCTTTCCGGCTTGATGTCAGCCCAACGTCCCGTGGAGGACCTGAACGTTCAAGCCCGGAATCTCGCCGACGACCTGGCGAAGACCGCCGCGCTTCTTGGTCAGGGCTCCGGACAAACGCTGTGGGACTCGGCGCTGATGAGCTTCACAATCATTTTTCGCGAAGGTCTTGAGGCTCTGTTGATCGTCGCGGCCATCGCCGGCTATCTGGTGAAAAACAACCACGGCGACAAGTTTTATCTGGTGCGCCAATCGGTTGGCGTTGCATTGCTGGCGAGTGTAGTGACCGCTGTGGCGTTTTTCGCGTTGTTCAGCAACGCCGGCGCCCAACGCGAATTGCTCGAAGGCTTCACCATGCTGTTTGCCGTCGTGGTGCTGTTCAGTGTCAGTTACTGGCTGCTCTCCAAGGCCGAAGCCGACAAATGGCAGGCGTATCTGCACCGGAAACTCGAAGACTCCCTGAGCCGCGGCTCGATGATCGGGCTGTGGTTCACCTGCTTCCTCGCGGTTTATCGTGAGGGAGCGGAAACGGTGTTGTTTTATCAGGCGCTCATCGCCGATTCCCGGGGCCTTCAACAGACCGTGGCAATTCCTTCCGGTTTCGTTGCCGGCTGCGTGTTGTTGGGCATCGTGTACTGGATCATCCGCCACTCCATCGTGAGATTGCCCCTGAAGCCGTTCTTCATGCTGACCGGGCTCTTCATGTATCTGATGGCGTTTGCCTTTGCCGGCAAGGGGATGCTGGAACTCATCGAGGGACGCCTGTTTCAGCCGACATTGCTGCCGTTGGTGCCGGATATTCCACTGCTCGGCATCCACCCCTATGTCGAAACCGTCATTCCACAAATGATTTTACTGATTGCCGCCGTCGTTGCCGGCTGTGTGCTCCTGCGGCGGCGCCCCGGAGAGGTCGTTCCTGTTCCCGCCTGACCGGATAAGTTGTCCCGTCCCTTCCACCCAATTCAAGGAGAAAACCATGAAATCCCGTCTTGTCGCCATCGCTGGAACACTTGCCCTCGCATATCCCGCTTACGCCTTCGAGGAGGTTCCCGCGGGGGAACCGGTCGTCCTCAACGACATGGAAATCGCCGCCGTATATCTGGAACCCATCGAGATGGAACCGCGGGGCATGGGTCTTCCCGCCGCCCAGTCGGACATCCATCTCGAAGCGGACATCCATGCGGTGGAAGGCAACAAGAACGGTTTCGGCGCCGGCGAATGGATGCCGCATCTGGTGATCACTTATACCCTGGTCAACACCGATACCAACGAAAAGCAGGAAGGCTCGTTTATGCCGATGGTCGCCAGCGACGGCCCCCATTACGGCCAGAACATCAAGATGATGGGTGTCGGAAACTACAAGGTCACCTATCATATTGAACCGCCCTCCGCCGGCGGACTCTACCGTCATACCGATGAAAATACCGGTGTTGGTCGCTGGTGGAAAGCTTTTGATGTGTCCTTCGAGTTCAAATACACGGGTCTCGACAAATAAAAGTGCTCATGTCAACGCGTATTTCCGCAATTTAACTGCGAGATCATGAGTTATTACTGGAATGTCCTCCTTATTGTCTTATTGCCGTTTGTTCTGATATTGGCAGGACATTGGGCAATCCGGCGCGTTTCCAACGCCCGGGAATTGGTGATCTGGACCGTCACCGCCGTTATCGCCGGGATATGCGCGGGTTTGCTTGCTCCCGCAAACCCGGCGGTAACACTCGGCGTTGCCGGTTTCCAGATGATCGTGTTGTTTCACGCAACGCTCGTCCAGCTGTTTCCGCCAAAACATGACGGGCTCGTGGAACATGGGATACTGATTTTCTCAGCGGCGTCGTCGCTGGGGAAAAACCACGCCCTGGTCCTGTTGACCGGAGCGCGGGTCATCAACACCGACCTGTTATTGAGGTGTGCCGCGGTGTTGAGTGTATCGACCTGCTTGGTGGTATCGGCCGTCCTGCTGTCACGATTGCTGCGCGCTCTGCCCGGCGCGCGGCTGCCAATAACCGTCTTCGGCGTCGTGACCGCCGCGGTTCCGCTGGTCGGCGCCTTTGCCCTGGCGCTGACGCGACTCGGATATCTCGAAACCACCAAAACGCTTGTGTCGGTAATTGCCGTCACCACCAACAGCCAGGCGCGGCTGGCCTATCTCGGCTCCCTCGTCACCGGTGTTCTCATCGCACTGTTTGTCGCGAAGGTCCTCATCCCCCGGCGACGGGCGTGGCGCGCCAGCGGGGAACTGATTTCCCGGCGCATCGCTGAGGCCGATTATCGCGGCGCCCTTCTCACCGCCCTGTTTCTGCCGGCGGCGACCCTTGTTCCAACCGGAGTCAGTCTCTACTGGGATATCGTCGCGTCGCGGCCGCCGTCACTCTCAACCGCCGTGCGCGTCGAATCCGGAACGGACCGCGCCGTTCACCTTGGCCTTGCCCCGTTGATGGACGGCAACCTCCACCGTTTCGTCTGGTTCACCGATACCGGCAGACCGGTGCGGTTTTTCGTCGTCAACCGTTTCAGCAAAACCGACGCTCCCGGCGTGGTCTTCGACGCCTGCCTGCTGTGTGGTGACAAAGGCTACATCCAGGAAAACGATCAGATTGTCTGTGTCGGCTGCAAAGTACGCCTTTATAAACCGTCCATCGGCAAACACGGCGGCTGCAACCCGGTTCCGGTGGAGGACTGGCGCCTCGAGGGCAACGCCATCGTGATTCCCGAAGAGTCGTTGATGGCCGGTGTGCAGCTGTTCAGGTCCGAAACCGTCGCGGCAACCGGAGCCATATCCGCCGCCGGCGGGCAGCACATGGCGGAGAGAGCGCCATGATGTTGCGCATGGTTCTCGACTCGTGGAGACGCGCCCCCGGTCGCTGCGGAATGATGGTTCTGACGGCGTTTCTCGCGGCGGTGCTGTTGACGGCGCTGCTGACCATTTCCGTCGATATCGGCGACAAAATGGCCCGGGAAATGAAATCTTACGGGGCCAATATTCTTGTGGAACCGGCGGAACAGGCAGTGCTGCCGGAATTGTTCGCAAACGGACAGGGCGCCTTGCCGGCAGGCGAAGCGGTGTTGGACGAGGCTGAGCTCATAAACATCATGAGCATCTTCTGGCGCAACAATATCATCGGGTTTGCGCCAATTCTGAGCGGCGAAGTGGAAAGCGCAACGGGACGAATCCCCGTTATCGGCACCTGGTTCAACAAATCGCTGCCTCTGGCGGATGAACCGGACTTCCGCACCGGGCAGCTGAGCGTCAGCCCCTTCTGGCAGATTACCGGGGTTCTCCCCGATGACGAACAACCCGAAGTGCTCGCGGGCGTTGAGCTGGCGCGGCAAAAGGGCTGGAAGCCCGGCGACACCATCACTCTCGCCGGGCGCGACATCACTGTTGCGGGCATTTTGAACTCCGGCGCGGGCGAGGACTATGCCGTGGTCGCGCCTCTGAAACCCGTGCAGGAATGGCTTGACCGGCAGGGAAAGGTGCAGGCTGTGCACGTGTCGGCCCTCACTGTCCCGGAGAACGAACTCTCGCGTCGTGCCGGAGACGACCCGGACTCACTGGATGCCGAATCCTACGACCTGTGGTATTGTACCGCCTTTGTCTCCACCATTTCCCATCAGCTGGAAGAAGCCGTTTCCGGCGCTGTTGCCCGCCCGGTCTGGCAGATCGCCGCGTCCGAAGGCGTGATCATCACCAAATTGCAGTGGCTGTTGCTGCTGGCGACGTTCGCGGCGTTGCTGGCAGCCGCCATGGGCATGGCCTCGCTGGCGTCCGGTTCAGTGATGGAACGGGCCGGAGAAATCGGCCTGATGAAGGCTCTCGGCGCCGGCAACACGGAAGTTGAACTGCTGTTTCATGCCGAGGCGCTTCCCGCCGCCCTGGCCGGCGGCGCCTTGGGCTCGGCGGCCGGCTGGGGCCTGGCGCAAATCATCAGTTGGCGGCTGTTCGGCGCGCCGGCGGGCTTCAACTGGATTGTCATTCCCGTCATTGCGCTGTTGTCTCTCGTCGTGGCCGCCCTCGGCGTTCATCTGGCATCCGGGCGCATTTCCCGGCTTTCTCCGGCGGAGGTGCTGCATGGCCGGTAACTCCCTGATGCCGCGCCTGGTTGTCCGGGCGCTGTCGGTGCGCTCACAGCGTATTGTTATGGTGCTTTTCGCTCTCATTGTCGGCGCGGCCGTCACCTGCGCCCTGGTTGCGGTTTATTTTGACGTCTCCGTCAAGATGAGCCGGGAATTGAAGACCTACGGCGCCAATTTCTATGTCGGGCCGGGGCAGGGCGCGACTCTGCCCGACGAGGCCTACCAGACGGTATTTGATGGCATCCCGGCGGATATGCTGGAGGGGGGAAGTCCGTATCTTTACGGCACCGCCCGCAGTGAACTGGAAAAAATCGTCGTCGCCGGCGTGCGTTTTTCCTCGCTGAGAAAGCTGGTTCCTTATTGGCGTACTGAAGGGGCCTGGATCGGCGTCGATTTTGATGACCGCAATGCCCTCATCGGCAAAACCCTGGCCGGACGACTCGGGCTGAAACTCAACGATACCCTGGTTCTCATCAAAAACAACGAAAAGAGGCCATTCAACATCAAGGGAATCATCGATTCCGGCGACAACAGCGACCACATGCTGTTCGTCCAATTCGAGTTTGCCCAGAATTGGCTGGAGAAACCGGGGCTGATGTCCCACGCCCTGTTCAATCTGATCAATCGGCACGACGGGGTCGATCGATTGGCCGAAACCCTCTCCGCCGACCATCCCGATTGGTCGGTGCGGCCGATTCGCCGGATATCCGCCGGGGAGGGCGGGGTTCTGCTCAAAATCGAAGGACTTATGGGGCTGATCTCATTGGTGATTTTGTCGCTCTCACTGGTTTGCGTCAATGCCTCCCTGGCAGCCCTCATCACCGAACGCCGCGGCGAATTCGCCCTGCAGAAAGCACTGGGCGCTTCCAACCGTGCCGTGGTGTGTCAAGTCCTGGCGGAAACGCTGATCATCGCTTTGCTGGCGTCGATGGTCGGCGTCGTCATCGGTTATGTTCTGGCGCAAATTCTGGGGCAAAGCATCTTCTCCGCCGCTGTCGACCTGCGCGCTCCGGTCATCCCCGTAACCGTCGCCTTGACGGTAAGCGTCGCGCTTATCGCCGCCGTACTGCCGCTTCGCCGCATCGCAAAAATCGAACCCGCCGTGACGCTGAGGGGAGAATGACCATGCCCGGATATGCCATTGAAACCCGTCGCCTGACCAAACAATTCGGCCGGGTTCTGGCGCTGAACGAAGTTGATCTTGCCATCAAAACCGGTGAATTTGCCGCGCTGATGGGTGCGTCGGGTTCCGGCAAAACGACCCTGATGAATATCCTGTCGTGCCTGGATTCACCGTCCTCCGGCGACATCCTTCTGGAAGGAACGGCTGTGGGTGAGCTCGATGAAGAGGGTCGGCGCCTGTTCCGCTCCAGGCGCATCGGCCTGGTCTTTCAACAGTTTCACCTCATTCCCTATCTGAATGCCTTGGAAAACGTCATGCTGGCGCAATATTACCACTCGGTTGTCGATGAACCCTCCGCCCGCAAGGCCTTGGACGATGTCGGTCTCTCCCACCGGTTCGATCATCTGCCCGGACAGCTGTCGGGCGGCGAGCAGCAGCGTGTTTGCATCGCCCGTGCTCTGGTCAACCGGCCCGGTCTGATTTTTGCCGACGAACCCACGGGAAATCTCGATGAACAGAATGAAGAACGGGTTCTGGACATCCTTCGGGCCTTGCACCGGGACGGGCGAACCATTGTCATGGTGACCCACAACCCTGCTCTCGGCGCGGCGGCGGAAAGAATCATCCGTCTGAACCACGGGAGGATCGAATCATGAGTCGCTGGTGGATGGTCATTCTTGTTCTATGTCTCGGCGGATGCCGGGAACAAACGGTGCGACTCGATGCCCCGGCGCCGGAATTGTCGGCCCTGAATGCCGTGACCGGAGAAACCGAGACATTGAGCCGCTGGCGGGGAACACCGGTGTTGCTGATCTTCTGGTCGGCGGGGTGCGGAACCTGTGTTGCCGGGTTGCCGGACCTGGAGGCTTTGTCCCGGCAATACAAGGGCAAAGCGCAGATTGTCGCCGTCAATATTGATCCGGATGTTGTGGATATTCATCCCCTGTTGCACCGGACTCGCCTGACTCTCCCGGTGATACGCGATCCACTCGGGATTACCCGGGAGCGTTATCTGGTGCAGGCGGTGCCTGCGGCGCATTTTATCGACGCCGGAGGCATCCTGCGCCGGTCATTCATCGGCGTTCCCGACCGCGGTGAGGTAGCGGCGCTGTTTGATATGCTGTGAGCGGCAGCGACTCGAAACGAGGTGTTTTTCCACATGTCGCCGGGTGAGCGGAATTAGCTTGAACGCAGTCGGATTTCGTTATCCTGGACGACACAATGCCGCAGACTGGTGGACTTGGTGACGATTCCCGGCTCCCAGTCATATTTTGAACACGGAATGATTCTTAACACCAACCGACGGTTTCCACGTGTTGCTCCATCCGTTTCCCCAAGTGTAATCCCGCAGCTTGCAGTAACGGACGCTCCACAGGTCCGGTTTCTGACCGTGTGGCGACAACATGTGAGAAATTGTAGAAATTGTTCCGTTTGGTTAATGCTATTTTAACACGAACCGGGTTTCCTGTCTCGGAACGGTTATTGTGCTGAAAACAGCGAATCACTCGCAACGATTCCCCGGGAACTCCAACCAACGCCATGCGCACATGAATATACTGGCTCTGGATACGGCTTTGGGCGCCTGCTCCGTTTCGGTTTTCGACGCCGCGACGGATACGGTCACTGCGTCCGAATCGGTCGTCATGGAGCGCGGCCACGCCGAAGTTGTGATGCCGATGGTAAGCAGAGTCATGGAACAATCCGGGCTGACATTTGCGGAGCTTGACCGCGTCGCGGTGACGGTTGGTCCGGGCAGCTATACCGGAATTCGCGTCGGCATCGCCGCAGCGCGGGGAATCGGTCTGGCGGCGGCCAAACCGGTGGTGGGCGTCTCCACCTTGTCGGCGTTGCTCGCTCCGGTGATGGGTTTTGCCGGAAAGGGTCTCTCCGCTGCCGCCATTGATGCACGGCACGGTTTTGTTTATTTCCAGGCCGTCGCCCACGGCGGAAAACCGTTGTGTCCCGCCTGTTATCTGGAGGTGCCGGATGCCCGCCGTATCATCGGCGCCGGCCCGGTGATGCTGTGCGGTTCCGGCGGCGCGCTTGTTGCCTACGACTGTCTGACCCACGGCATTGACGCCCAGCTTTCCGACGAACCCGACATACCGAATATCCTCTGGGTGGCCAAACTGGGAGCGATTGCCAATCCCAAGCACGCACCATCGCGGCCGCTCTATCTCAAGGGGGCGGATGCCAAGCCGCAGACCCGTTCCGCTGTTCCCCGCCGACAGGAGCACTGATCGTGGCATTTGAAGGCCTGATGAAAGGATGGCAGATTTTGGACTGGCTCGGAAAACGCCCGGCCGGTTACCGGGTGGCCATGCTCTCCAGTGACAACAGCTATTGCATGGCGGACATCCACGAACGCTCGTTTTTCCGGCCGTGGAGCGCCGAAGAGTTTGAACACATGCTGTCGGGGCGCGAAGTCGTCGCCGACGGCCTGTTCATCAATCACGGTAAACAACTGGGCGGCTTTGTCATGAGTCGAATCGCCGCCGACGAGGGGGAAATCCTGACCATCGCCCTGGATCCTTCAGTGCGGAACAAGGGTCTGTCCAGCCTTCTGCTGAAGGAGCACCTTCACGTTCTGCAACAGCGCTGCGTCAACAAGGTGTTTCTGGAAGTGGACGAGAACAACGTCGCCGCTCTGGCGCTGTACCGCGCCGTGGGTTTTCGCGAAAACGGCCGGCGCAGCGGCTATTATCACGGCGCCGCCGGGCGCACGACGTCGGCCGTCATGATGACAATCGATTTGTGAGACATTGAGCCGCGGCAACCATACCCCACCAGCTCATAACGACGTCGGAACAACGAAGGGTGAAGTTCACCCTCCAATCACTCCCGAGACCGCTTTTTTCCATCCGGCATAATTTTCAACCATTTGCTCCTTTTTGTCCGGCGCAGGTTGGAAATACTCGTGTTGCGGAAGCATGTGCCGCACATCCGCCAACGAAAGCCTGCTGAACGATCTCCAGGCCAACGCCGCGGCGCCGATGGCCGACAGCTCGGCGGTATCGCTTCGGGCAACGGGCGTTTGCAGCAAATCGGCCTGAAACTGCATCAGCCAGTCATTGCGCGTTGGTCCGCCGTCCACCATCAGAGTCTCGAGTTGAAAGTCCGGATGCGCCTTCATGACTTCGATGACGTCGCGGATTTGATACGCAATGGATTCAAGGGCGGCACGGACCAGATGCGCGCGCCCGGTCCCGCGACTCATCCCGACAATGGCCGCCCGGGCTTCCGGCCGCCAGTAAGGTGCGCCGAGCCCCGTCAGGGCCGGCACGAAATAAACGCCGAGTGTGCTTTCCACGGAAGCGGGAATGGTCTGGAGTTCCTCGTTCGTTGCAGCGTGTTGTCCCGTCGCGTCGAGCATCCAGGCAACGGCGTCGCCGGTGTGCGCGATGTTGCCCTCGAGGGCGTAGACTGCGTTCTCGCCGTCGTGCCAGGCAACGGTTGTGGCGACATCGGGAACAATGGTATCCACATGAAAAATCGGCCCCATCACCGATGACCCGGTTCCATAAGTCGTCTTGATCAGACCGGGTTTACCGCACCCGTGTCCGAACAACGCCGCGTGGGAGTCGCCGATCATGCTGAGGATTGGGATACCGTCGGAAACTCCGTCCAATCCGGAAGTTTCGCCGAAGAAACCGCTGGAGGGGCGAATCTGCGGCAGGGCAACGGCGGGAATGCCGAAGCGGCTCAGCATGGTTTCATCCCAAGCCTGTGTTTTCAGATTCAGCAGTTGGGTGCGCGCCGCGTTGGAAAGATCACAGAAGAAGGAGTGTCCGCCGGTCAGGTTCCACAGCAGCCAGCCGTCAATGGTGCTCAGGCAAATCCCGCCGTTTGCGGCACGGGTAAAGCCGTCTCCGGTGTTGGCCAGAATCCAGTTCATCTTCGAGCCGGAAAACAGAGGGGCTATCGGCAATCCCGTGGTCAAGCGGATGATTTCCTCAAGCCCATCCTTTTTCAGCTGTTCGCAGAACGGAGCGGACCGCGTGCACTGCCAAGTGATGGCAGGCGCGAGAGGCTGACCGGTGCTCCGGTCCCAACCGATGGCCGTCTCCCGCTGATTGGAAATCGCCAGGGCTAGGGGAGTCACTCCGTCCATTCCGGCGATGACTTCCCTGATGACCGAAAGGGTTGCCTGCCAGAGAAGCCCGCCGTCCTGTTCCACCCATCCGGGATGGGGGGTCTCTATCGTCAAAGGTCGTGACGCTTTGGCCTTCACCCGCCCGTCAGCGGTGACGGCAATCGCCTTGGCGTTTGTGGTGCCTTCATCAATCGCAAGAACATAACCGTCGGCCTTTTGAGACATGGCTCCCTCTCCTTTTTCTGGCGTCCAACCGGAGTATCGATGCCATTGCCGCCGACCTCCGGAGGTTTTCAACACCCTATGACATAAACATGCCGCCGTCGATGTTGATGGTTTGGCCGGTCACGTAAGCGGCATCGTCCGACGCGAGGAAACTCACCACTCCGGCGATATCGGCCGGTGTTCCGGCATATCCCATGGGGATTCCCCTGACCCATTCCGCCATCAGTTCGCCGGGTTTGTAATTCCCGAGGAGTTTACCCCACGCGGCGTCGTTGTAGGCCCACATGTCGGTATCGATAATCCCGGGGCAGAACGCGTTGACGGTAATTCCCTTCGGCGCCAGTTCCTTGGCGAGACTTTGGGTGATGCCCATGACGCCGAATTTGCTGGCGGCATAATGAGGCGTATAAATAAACCCCTGGCGTGCCTGCCCGGATGCCGTGTTGATGAGCTTTCCCTTTTTCCCGGCGGCGATCATGCGCAGCGCCGCTTCCTGGCAGCACAGAAACACGCCGGTTGTGTTGACGGCCAGCACTTTTAGCCATTCCGCCTCGGTGAGGTTTTCCAGTTTGGCAATGGTGATGACGCCGGCGTTCTGACAGGAGATGTCCACCTCGCCGAGCTCCATCGCCGTTTTCCTGTAGAGTTCCTTGACCTGCTCCTTGTCGGTCACATCCGTTTCCTGGGAGATGACGGTATATCCCTTTTCGGACAATTCCTTCGCCGTGTCGTGGATTCTCTTTTCATTGGCGGAAATGCAGATTTTGGCGCCCTCCGACGCAAACCGCTCGGCGATACCCTTGCCGATTCCGCGGCTGCCGCCGGTCACCACGACGACCTTTCCTTCAAACCGTTTCATTTTGAGTTCCTTTCTTCCTGTCAAGTGAACAAACAAATCGGGGGATTTACGCCGATGCCAGAACCCTGGCCTGCAATCTTTGCTGCAACTGGTCCACGACCACCGCCAGCACGATGACGGCGCCCTTGATCACCATCTGCCAGAATTCGCTGATCCCCGACATCACCATGCCGTCGTTCAGGGCGCAGATCACACAGGCGCCGATAACCGAACCGAACACCGTTCCCCTGCCGCCGGAAAGCGAAGTTCCGCCGAGCACCACCGCCGCAATGGCATTCATTTCAAAGGTGTTGCCGGCGTTGGGATGGGCGGATTCCAGCTGCGAGGTGATAATCAGACCGACAACGGCGGCGCAAAACCCCGAAAAAGAATACACGAACAGTTTGACACGATTGACGCGGATACCGGAAAACCGCGCTGCCTGTTCATTGCCGCCCACGGCGTAAATGTGGCGACCCAGCGGAGTTTTGCGCACAATGAAAATTGTGATGATTGTCAGAATGATCAGCAGCCACACCGGAGTACTCAGCCAAAGGAATTCTCCGTTGCCGATCAGGTTGAAACCGGTGTTGTCCAGTTCCGGCCGCCCCACGAGGTTGGCGAAGGTGGCGCCGTTGTTGGAAAGCATCGCGGCGCCGCGCACGATATACATGGTCCCCAAAGTGGCGATGAACGGCGGCACCCCGAGATAGGTTATCAGGTAACCGTTCAACGCGCCGATGAGTGCGCCGACAATGCAGGCGATGACAGCGACTTCCACCGGGTTGAAGAAGATGATGGACTCACCCACCGGCAAGCCGTAGAGGATGAGATAACCGGCGACCATGCCGCTGATACCGACGATCGAGCCTACGGAAAGATCGATTCCGCCGGTGAGAATGACCAGTGACATGCCCAGCGACAACACGGCGATGACGGTGAGGTGTTTTGCCATAATCAGCAAATTGTTCTGGGAGAGGAAATTCGCCGTGGTCAGCGAGAAATACAACATCACCAGAAACAGGGCGATGAAGATGCGAAGCTGCAAAATGGTCAGTACAGTCTTCGTACTCTTTACGGATGCCATTTTCGTAATCCTCTTCGTATGCTCTTCAACCGACCATCGCCAGCGGCGTGGACGCCCGGACAATCGCTTCCCGGTCGTAGTTCGCCCGGTCCATGACGGCGCGCAGATGCCCGCTCGCCAAAACCATCAATCTATTGGAAACCGCCGTCGCCTCATCCAGTTCCGAAGTGGTGTAGATAATCGCGATGCCGGAGGACGCCAGCATGTCCATGGCCTTGTAGACATCCTCCTTGGCGCCGACATCAATTCCGCGGGTCGGTTCATCCATGAGCAGCACCTTCGGCATGGTCAGCAGGGCCTTGCCGATTACCACCTTTTGCATGTTGCCGCCGGAAAGCGAGGTGATGGCGTCGCGGATGGACCCCACCTTGATACCCAGACGCCCGACGATGTCGCCGACATGTTCGGCCTCGACCTTATGTCGCAACGGCGCCAGGTTGTTGAACAGCGGCAGGGGCACCGCGAACCGCCACAGGCTGGAGATTGTCGCGTTTTCCACGATGCTCATCAGACTGATCAAGCCTTCTTTCTGACGATTCTCCGGAACCAGAGAGACGCCGAGACGGATGCGATCGGCGATATCCATGTGCATGATGGACCGGTTGTCCAACAGAATGTCGCCTGTCGCCATCGGATGGGCGCCGAGGATGCATTCCATGAGTTCGGTGCGCCCGCCCCCCATCAGCCCGTAGATACCGACAATTTCGCCGGCCCTGATTGAAAAGGAAACATGATCCAGCGCCAGGGTGCCGTTGGAACGTTTCAAGGAAACATCCTTGACGGTCAACACTTCCTCCCCGAGCGCATGGTCGGAATACGCGAAGCGTTTCTTGTCCGAACCGACCATATTGCGGATGATCCAGGGAATATCGATATTGGCGACCTCGTCTTCCGCAACAAGAAAACCGTTGCGCAAAATCGTGATGTTGTCGCCGATTGTCATTATCTCTTCGAGTCTATGCGAAATATAGATAATCGTAATCCCTTGTTCTTTCAGGTCACGGATTATTTTAAACAGAATTTCCACCTCTGATTTACTCAAGGCGGATGTGGGTTCGTCCATAATGAGGACTTTTACGTCTTTGGAAAGCGCCTTGGCTATTTCCACGAGCTGTTGCTGCCCGACATAAAGATCTCCGAGTTTCATGGTCGGATCGATGGAGATACCGAGGCGCTTCAACAATGCCCGGGCGGCGTCGATTTCCTTGCGTGTTTGCAGGGAACCGCGCCGGGTGATTTCGTTGCCGGCAAAGATATTCTCGGAGACGGTCAGGTTGGGAAACAGGTTCAGTTCCTGGAAGATGATACCGATGCCGAGACGTTCGGCGGCGCGCACATCGGAAACCTCGACTTTTCGGCCCTCCACAAAAATCTCACCCGATGAAGATGTTTCCGCTCCGGCGAGTATTTTCATCATGGTCGATTTTCCGGCGCCGTTTTCGCCGATCAGCACGTTCACCTTGCCGCGCCGCACCTTGAAATTGACTTTGTTGAGAGCGATCGTACCGGGATAAACCTTTGACAGCTCGGCAGTCTCAATAATCACGTCCGACATGATCTCCTCCCGTTCGTTGCGGGTGTTGCCGGTAGACCGGTTATTTGAAGGCCACCGGAACAACCTCCGCGTTGCCCCACGGCTTGTCCCATGTGGAAAGAACGCCGATGACATCCACCATCGAGCCTTTTTCGAGATCCGAAACCCTCGCTCTGATGTCGTCGCTCAGCAGACGATTGATTTCCCTGCCGAAAGCCCCGAACTTGGTTTGATCGTTGAATTGTTCATATTTCAGTTCCGGGTAGCCGTCCCTGGGACCCATGCTGTCAATGGCCGGGCCGATCAACAGGATAATGGTGCCGGCTTCCTCGTCGGCTGCGTCGGGCGGGACACCCTCGGGCAGAACCCAAGCCCTGCCGCTTTGGGATTTGGTGTCGAGTTTGACGACGGAACCTTTGATTTCCATCCAGAAATTGCAGGGAAAGGCGGATTCGCTGTGACGAAAGCCGAAAGCTTTACAGGCTTTGTCGAAATCCTCATCGATCGCCTTGAGGACTTCCGGTGCGGGATGGGCTGTCTTCAATGCGTAGGGACGAATGCCCTCTTCGAGGTACGTCTTTGCGGACAGCTCGGGAAGCTTTTCACCCTCGTAGATTTTGACCAGCTCTTCCTTGCTGACGATTTTCCATCCGCCCAACAACGGAACCATCAGGATGCACGCACACAATATGCCGAGCCGTTTCATGGCTTTCCTCCCCTCGATGCCGAACTCGTCGTTGCTCCGGAGTCGATTCGGGGATGGTCCGCATCGACTCCGGCGGTTTTCAAGGACTACTTCTTTTCGGTATAGTAGAAATCGTTGACGTTTCCGGCGTTGGCCTTGGTAATCAGGATGCCGCGGGTCATCTGCCGTTCCGCTTCATCGGTTTTACCTGTCGCAAGATACTTGTCCAGCAGGTCCACGCCGTGGATGGCCAGAACCTGCGCCTGAAGCATCACCGAGGCCTTGAGCTTGTCGGAGAGGATGGAATCCCGCTCGTCGTTGGAGCCGTCAATGCCGACCACCTTGACATCCGGGCGGTTGGCGGAGAGCAGCGAAGCAATGGCGCCCAGGGCCACCGGACCGTTGCCGCAAATCACTCCCTTGATATTCGGGTGTTCCTGCAGGATGCTGTCCATGGCCTGCTGACCGGGAAGCAGGGCGCCCTTGGCGTCCTGGCGAGCCACCATTTTCAGTCCGGGATAATTGTCGAGCACCTGGTGGAAAGCCTCGGAACGGGTCACACAGTTCTTGTCGGCCAGGTTGCAGGTGAGTTCGACATATTCGCCTTCCTCGCCGATTTCCTTGACGAACAGGCGGGCGACTTCACTCCCCGCCTGCATGTTGTTGTGAGTCATTTGCACAATGGCCAAACCGTCCTCGGGAATTTCGCGGTTGATCAGTGCAACCGGAACGCCCTTTTCCTTGGCTTGGCGGACTGTGGCAACGCTGGAGGCGGAATCGGCGTTGTCCAGCACAATGCCCTTGACGCCGCGACCGATGACCAGATTGACAAGTTCATTCTGCTTGTTGACATCCTCGTTATGGGAAAGCGTAATGGTTTCGTAGCCCAGCTCCTTGGCCCGGATTTCCGCACCTTTTGCTTCGGCGGCGTAATACGGATTGTCCAGAGCGTTGACCAGAATGGCGATGGTTCCTTTGGATTGCTGGGCCGACGCGGGAGCGCTGACGATAAGCGCAGCAATACTCAGGGAAAAGAACAGTTTATTCATCATAGCTGTGATCTCCTCACGATCAGGTTATTTTTATTCAGGATTGTTGACTGGTATCGGTATTCGGCCTTTTCCGGCTCTGTTATTGCCTGTTCCCGGCGGGAAATGCCGGGAGCATGGTTATGGGCGGCTCACCAGATGGTGAAGCCGCCGTCGATCATGATATCCGCTCCGGTGATCATGTCTGCGCCGTTGGATGCAAGGAAGAGAATGGCGGCAGCGATTTCATCGGTGTAAGCAAAGCGTCCGACCGGGATGAGGTCCTTCATGGCCTCACCCTTGGGGCCGTCCCATGCCTTGGCGCCCATCGGCGTCAGCACGACGGTGGGGGACACGGTATTGACGGTGATGCCTTTGCGGGCCCACTCCTTGGCCATCACTTTGGTCATGCCGATGAGGCCCGCCTTGGCGGAGGTGTAGGCGCAGTGGTGGTCAATGGCGATGGTGGCGGCCTGGGAAGCGATATTGATGATTTTGCCGCCGTGTCCGCTTTTGAGCAGATAACGGGCGACATGTTTTGAACACAGGAACGGGCCCGTGAGGCACACGGCGATAATGTGGCTCCATTCCTCGAGCGGAACCTGTTCCGCCGGCGTCAGGGCGACGGTTCCGGCGGCGTTGACCAGAACATGGAGGTCGCCGTAGTGTTTGAGGGTTTGCGCCACGGCGTGCTCCACCTCGTCTTCCCGGGTGACGTCACAGGCGACGGCGAAGGCTTTGTCTGCGCCGAGTTTTTCAATAGCCGGCGCGACGCGATCCTGCTCAAACTCGGGATACCAGATGGCCACTTTGGCTCCTTTGGCGACAAACGCCTCATTGGAGGCCATGGCGATACCGCCCAGCCCTCCGGTGACGACGACAATCTTTCCATCCAAACCGAAATTGAAATCCACACCGTGCCGCAATGACATGTCATATTGATTGGACATTCTTTTCCTCCAACGCTTGTTGCGAATTGACCAGAGAACGGACAGTCCCGATTATTCCATCGGAATCAAAACCGTAATACGCCCGAATACCCCGCCGTGTTCCATAATGGGCGAATTCCCCCTTTGAAATGCCGAGCATGACGTATTGTTTGCTCAAGCCGGCTTTTGCCAGCAACACGCCGACGAGCGCGCCGATACCTCCGTGCAGTGAGTGCTCCTCCACCGTGACAACCGCATCATGACGGCGCACGATATCCAGAAGGGACTGCTCATTGAGAGGACGGAGCGACGAAAGGCTGACCAGTGAGGGGGAAATCCCTTCCGCTTGAAGGGTGTCACAGGCGGTCAGCGCTTCGGCGACGACGGAACCGAGAGCAATCACCACGACGGAGTTTCCCTCGCGGATAACGTCGGGCTCTCCGGGTGAAAACCGGTATGACGGACCATGAATGACAGGCAAGGCCGCGCTGTCCAGGCGGATATACACGGGTCCGGCGGTTTCGGCGGCGTAGCGCGTGATTTGTTCCGCTTCCACCTTGTCCGAAGGCGCGAAGATACGCACATTGCCGAAGCCGCTGACGATGGAGATATCATCGATGGAGTGATGGGTTGAG
>JAISTL010000070.1 GCA_031272615.1 Methylobacteriaceae bacterium
AGGTCTTCCTCGAACACTTCGTTGCGCCGTGTCCATGTGGCGAGAAACAGGTTTTCCATCACCGTCAGGTTGCCGAAGATGTGGCGGCCCTCAGGCACCAGCGCCATCTTGATTTTGCCGACCATATCATGGGGTTCGACCTTGAGCAGTGATTTGCCGTCGAGCGTAATCTCACCGGCGGTCACCTTCGGCGATTCCGGCGGCGGCAGACGCATCAGCGCCTTCAGTGTCGAGGATTTGCCCGCCCCGTTGGCGCCGATGAGCGTGACGATTTCTCCCTCGTCGACATGGAACGAGATGCCGTGCAGCGCTTCGATTTTTCCGTATCCGGCGTAAAGGTTTTCAACTTTCAGCATCACACCGCCCCGTCTCCCAGATAGGCCTCAATCACCTCCGGATTGTTCTGGATTTCCCTGGGGGTCCCCTGGGCGATGGTTTTGCCGAAGTTGACCACCATCAGATACTCGCACAAAGTCATCACCACCTTCATCTGATGCTCGATCATCCAGATGGAGATTTTGAACTCGTCGAAAATCCAGCGGATAAGCTGAATCAGCCCTTCGACATCCACCGAATTCAGACCGGCCGCCGGCTCGTCCAGCAACAGCACCTTCGGTTTCGTCGACAGCGCCCGCGCCAGTTCCACCCGCCGCTGCAACCCGTAGGGCAGGTTTTTCGGGCACTCCTCGGCATAATCCGAAAGCTGCATGACCTCGAGGATTTCCCTGGCGGTGCGTTCGATGCTCCGCTCGGACTCCTTGTATTTCCGGGTGTGCAGAATGGCGTCGACAACGCCGTAGCCCAGCCGGTGGTGCTGGGAAATGCGGATGTTATCCAGCACGCTCATATCGTTCCACAGGCGGATGTTCTGGAAGGTGCGCGCCATGCCCAGCGCCGTGATGGCATGGGGCGGATAGGGGCGCATATCCCTGCCCTCGAACGAGATGCTCCCCTCCGTCGGTTTGTAGAACCCGGAAACGAGGTTGAACACCGTGGTTTTTCCGGCGCCGTTGGGCCCGATCAATCCGATGATCTGATGCTCCTCCAGCGCCATGTTGAAATCGGTCACCGCCGTGAGGCCGCCGAACCGTTGGGTCACATGCTTGACTTCGAGAAGAGACATGGCGCTTTCCCTATCGCAACGTGAACCAGTTCTTGAGCTTCGGAAAGACGTGGGTCAACTCGCGATTGCCCAACAGCCCCTCCGGGCGGAACTGCATCAACAAAAACAGGATCAGCGGGATAATGACCCAACGCCACACCTCGCTGATTTCATAACCGTCCGGCAGCATGCCGAGATAGTGCATGTTGTCGTTCAAAAACCGCAAACCGGGGCGCAGCGCCTCCACCAGCACCGTGAAGGCGATGGCCGCCATGATGCAGCCGGACAAAGACCCCATGCCGCCGAGATACACCATCACCAGCGCCTCGGTGGAACGCAGGATCCCGAAGGATGACGCGTTGACATAGCCGTAAATGTGGGCGTAGAGCACGCCGGAAATGCCGGCCAGCCCCGAGGAGACCATAAAGGCGATGAGCTTGGTGCGCTTGGTATCCACGCTCATGATTTCGGCGGCGATCTCGTCCTGCGCCACCGCATCGATGCCCTTGCCGTAGGTGCTGGTCACCAGACGGTAGAGCACGAACACGCAAAAACACGCGCCGAGAATCACCCAGATTTCCATCCACGGAATATGCGCCACGTCGTTCATGGCATTGACGGTGCGTTTCATGCCGGAAAAGCCGCGCGAGCCGTTGATGAAGGTGCCGAAGGACTTGGCGCCGAAAATCTGCTCGGCAATCTGCTCGGAATTCTCGATGATGGAGATGATGATGAAATTGGCGGCAATGGTGATGATGGCCAGATAGTCATCCCGGGTCTTGAAGGACGGCAGCGCCACCAGCAGGCCGAACACCGCCGAAACCAGAGCGGCGGCCAGCATAATCACCGGGAACAGCAGCGGCGCCAGCGACGGGCTCAGCAGCGGCTGCCCCGTATACTTGTTGGCGGTGAACAACAGCACCGACAGCACCGAACCGACATAGGCCCCCACACAGGCAAACCCGGCATGACCGCAGGAGAACTCCCGCATGTTGCCGTTGACCAGATTCAGGCTGGTGGCGAAAATGATGTTGATGCCCATCAGCATCAAAACCGTCAGAATATAGCGGTCCAGCAGCTTGTACTGCGACGCCAGCACCACGCCGGCACACAACAGCACGAAGACGATATTGAGGGTGTATTTCTTCATGGGCTTCCCTCTCAAATCTTGGTAGTCGGCGCCGTGCCGAACAGCCCGGTCGGGCGGACCCACAAAATCCCCAACAGAATGGAGAACGCGAAAAACTCCCGCAAGGTCGACCAGCCGAAGAACACCACCATGACCTCGACAAAAGCCAGCAGGAAACCGCCGACGAAGGCGCCGCGGATATCGCCGATGCCGCCCACCACGGCGGCGATGAAGGCCTTCCAGCCGATCATCACCCCCATATACGGCTCCAGCACCGGATAGGACATGGCGAACAGCACGCCCCCCAGCCCCGCCGTGCCCGAGCCCAGCGCGAAGGTGAACACAATCACCCGGTCCAGCGGGATCCCCATCAGCGGCAGCGCGAACTTGTCCCACGACACGGCGCGCATCGCCATGCCGATACGGGTGCGGGTAACGATGAAATGCAGCAGGACAAACACGATGACGGCGGCGAAGATGACCAGCACCTTGAGATTGGTCACCGAAATCCCGAAAAAGTCCCAGTTGACCTTCTCGATGAGATCATCGGGAAACTTCTTGCGGCTGGCGCCGAGCAGCGCCAGGTTGCCGTTTTCCAGAATCAGCCCGCACATCAGCGCGGTGATGACAACATAGAGCCGGTGGGCGCCGCGCCGGCGCAACCGCCGGTAAGCCACCCGCTCCAGCCCGACGCCGACCATCGATGTCAGGATCATGGTCAGCGGAACGGTGAGGATGAGCACCATGATATGGGTGAGCCCCCAGCCGCTCTGCGCCAGAAAGAAGGTGGCGACAAAATAGGCGATGTACGCGCCCACCATGAAAATGTCGCCGTGGGCGAAATTGATGAGCCGCAGCACGCCGTAGACAAGAGTATACCCCAGCGCGATCAGGGCGTAGAAACTGCCCCATTGCAGTGCATTCACGCAGTGTTGCAGGAATTCCTGAAACAGGTCCATTAATCGCCGCTCCATCCCACTTCATTTTGAGGAACGACCGCCGGCGAACCGGCGGCCGACATTATGTACGCCGACCAGCGTCACCCGTGCCGCGAAAAAAGCGGCTCCGGGCTCTTTTGCTGACGCTCGAGAGCCCGAAAGAGTGAACCCGCGTTTTAAAAAACCGCAGGCTGCATTACGGGCACACGGACTTGACGAACGAGAATTCACCCGAATCGGTGATTTCAACCACGACGGCGCACTTGATGGGGTCGCCGTTTTCGTCGAACCGCATATTGCCGGTGATTCCCTTGAACTCCTTGATGTTCGCCACATTTTCACGGATCAGCTCACGCTCGGCCTCCACATCGGATTCCACTTTGCCCGACGCCTGAATCGCCTCGATGAAAATGTTGATGGCATCCCATGTCAGCGCCGCGACATCATCGGGGATATAGCCGTACTTCTTGTTGTAGGCGTCGATGAAGTCCTTGGTGGCGCCGGTGGCGCCGGCGGCCGCGTAGTGGGTGGAGAAGAACTGCCCCTTGCAGGTGTCACCGCACAGTTTCATCAGTTCCGCCGAACCCCACGCGTCGGAGCCCATGAACGGCCCCTTGTAGCCGAGGTCCCGCGCCTGCGGGATGATCAGCGCCGTGAAGCTGTAGTTTTCAGGCAGGAAGATGAAATCCGGCTTGGCGGCGATGATCTTGGTCAACTGAGCCGAAAAGTCCTGATCCTTCGGGCCGTGCGACTCAAAGGCCACCACCGAGTCGGCGCCGTGCAGCTTCGTCCAGGAATCCTTGAAGTTGTCGGCAAGGCCCTTGGAATAGTCATTGGAGATTTCAAAGAGAATGGCCGCGGTTTTGGCGGAGAACTGCTCGGTGGCGAAATTCGCCGCGACAGGCGCCTGGAACGGGTCAAGGAAGGCGGCGCGGAAGACATACGGCCGGTTCAGCGTCGCGTCGGGATTCGTCGACCACGGACTGATCATCGGCGTTTTGTTTTCATCGGCAACACCGCCCGCCGGCACCGCCTGACGGGAGGACTGCGGCCCGACGATCGCCACCACCTCGTCACGCTCGATGAGTTTCAGCGTCACGTTCACAGCGGTTTCCGGCTTGGACTCGTTGTCTTCATAAATGAACTCCAGCGGATACTTCTTGCCGCCGACCTCGATGCCCCCCTTGGCATTGACTTCCTCTTTAAGCATTTCCGCGGCGAATTTGGTGCTTTCGCCGACCTTGGGAATCTCACCGGTCAACGGAATGGGGAAGCCGATCTTGATCGGCGCTTCCTGGGCAAGGGCCGGCGCGGCCAGCAACAGAGCCAAACCGCAGGTGGTCACTAAAGTGCGTATAGTCATGACGGGCTTCTCCTGATCATGTGGAAGAAAGGGCGACAAACTTGAGGAAGGCAACCTGCCTTCCGTGACAACGACAATCAACTCATGACCCGGGAACGTCGCAAACGTCCGTAAACCCGGGAACCGTCCCGGCCACGCCTGTCGTCAAAGTCAAACCTTTCTTATGGATTTACCCCCCCGGAGGCAATAATACTTAAGACTGTTCCGTTCCCCCGGCAAAATCAACCCTTTCCTTTAAAAATAACGGCTTTCCCGGCAACTTGCCGACCTCCCGGCCGGCTGAACTCTCCCCCGGCACATGGGTTGCCATCGTTATGCAACCGCGTCATGCCTGGAATAATAAGTATGCAACAGCAATCGGAATGAAGTCATTACACCGTATTGAAAACATTATTGGCTCAATTACCCGTATTTGTGTTCAGACAGGGCGAACATATCAAAGTATACCGAACAACGTTTTGAAGTTATAAAAACCCACATAATTTATGAGCACGGGAAATACTGTGTCGGCAATAAAACAAGCCATCAAAATTCCCAATATTATACCGCATGATTCACGATCACGTCGCGAATACGCACATCTCCCGAAACATCCCGTGAGTAATCCTGCCGGGCAAGATGCGGCGGGGCAACAGCAAAACCTGTTGCCCCCACCCCGCGAAAACGCATCCGGCGGCAAAACGCCCCTACAGCACGTCGCCCAGGTAGAACTTGCCGATCTCGCGGTGTTCCGCCTTGATCCGGCGCACCGTACCGTTCGCCGAACGATAGACGACGGTGTCGGTCTCGATGACCTTGTCCTTGCGGAACAGAACGCCGTCCAGCAACGGGCCGTTGGTGACGCCGGTCGCGGCGACAATCACGTCTCCCGAGGCCAGCTCCGTCATGTCGTACCTCTTGTTCGGGTCCTTGACGCCCATGGCGTAGGCGCGCTTCAGCGCCTCCTCGCTGTCAAGAACCAGCCGCCCCTGCATCTGTCCGCCGATGCAGCGCAGGGCGCCGGCGGCCAGCACGCCTTCCGGCGCGGCCCCGGTGCCGAGATACAAATCGATGCCCGTCCTCCACGGCTGGGTTGTGTAGATGATTCCGGCCACATCGCCGTCGGGAATGAGCCGCACCCGGGCGCCGAAATCCCGAATCCGCTTCACCAGCTCCACGTGGCGCGGCCGGTCGAGCACCAGCACGCCGATATCCTCCACCGGAACGCCCTTGGCGTTGGCGACGGAGCGGATGTTGTCCTCCGGCTCCCAATCGAGATCGACAACTCCCGGCGGATATCCGGGGCCGACGGCAACCTTCTTCATGTAGACGTCCGGGGCCGCCAGCAGGGTGCCCTGTTCGGCCATGGCCATCACGCAGATGGAGCCGGGCATGTCCTGGGCGCACAGCGTCGTGCCCTCCAGCGGGTCCACCGCGATGTCCACCTTGGCGCCGCCCTTGCCCAGTTTCTCGCCGATGAACAACATGGGCGCCTTGTCGCGCTCGCCCTCGCCGATGACGATGGTGGCGTCGATCTGCAGCTTGTTCAGCTCACGGCGCATGGCCTCCACCGCGGCCTGGTCGGCTTCCTTCTCCCGGCCCTTGCCACGGAGCAGCGCCGCCGAAACCGCGGCCCTCTCCGTCACACGCACCAGTTCGAGCGTCAGAATTCGTTCAATCAGTTTGCCGGAATAGACTTCAATCTTGGCGACTGAAGGATTTTCATTGTGTGCCATCATTTTTCTCCTCAAGGCATTTCCCGCAACCTTTTCATGCCCAAATCCCCTCCAGGTTTCAGAAAATGAAAAGCGTCAGAAACTTCGTCGGCGGGCGTCACGTCCGCTCGATTCGCACCAGCAAGGGTTGCTCGGTCAGCAACTCGTCATTCTGCATCCGCTCCAGCGCGGTGCGCACGGCATCCTCCGTAGTGGCATAGGTGATTAAAACGACGGGAACCGGAGCGCCCGAGCGCCCCGCCGGGTCAATACGCGCGGCGGTTTCATCCCGCTTTTGCAGAATGCTCTCCAGCGAAATCCCCTGTTCCGCCATGCGGCGCGTCACCTGGGCGGCGACTCCGGGCCGGTCGAACACCCGCACGCGGATATAAAACCCTCCCGTGTGAACCGACGATTTCCGCCTGGGCGCCCGCTTCAGTGACCGTCCGGCAATGCCGAAGGGGCGCACCACCCGGCCCTTGGCCACATCGGCGATATCGGAGAGCACGGCGGAAGCGGTGGCGGCGCCGCCGGCGCCGGGCCCGACCAGCGTCAGTTCTCCAATCATATCCGCGGTGATTTTCAGGGCGTTCGTCACCCCGGAAACACCGCCCAACGCGCCGTTCTTCAACACCATGGTCGGTTGAACACGCTGCTCCAGCCCCTCGTCGCTCAACTCGGCGACCCCCAGCAACTTGATGCGGAAACCCAGCTCGTCCGCCATTTTGAGGTCGAACAGCGACACCCGGGAAATCCCCTCGGTATGGACGCCGTCGAAATCGATGACGGTTCCAAAGGCCAGACTGGACAAAATCGCCAGCTTGTAGGCGGAATCGAACCCTTCGATGTCGCTGGTCGGGTCCGCCTCGGCGTAGCCCAGCCGCTGCGCTTCCGCCAAGCTTTCAGTGAAGGCGAAATTGTCACCCTCCGGCCGGGAATTGTCACCAGCGGCGGCGGAACGCGCGCGCCGTTCGCCGCCGTTGAAATGATAGCTTTCCATGGTGGTGAGGATGAAATTGCAGGTTCCGTTGAGAATGCCCGCCACCTTGGTGACGCGGTTGCCGACCAGCGCTTCCCTCAGGGTTTTGATCACCGGAATGCCGCCGGCGACCGCCGCCTCGAAGGCCAGCGCCACGCCCCGTTGTTCGGCGGTTTCCGCCAGTTCGAGCCCGTGGGTGGCAAGCAGCGCCTTGTTGGCGGTCACCACGTGTTTGCCCTGGGCCAGGGCGGTACGAACCGTATCGAAGGCCGCTCCTTCGGCGCCGCCGATCAGCTCCACCACGCAGTCGATATCGTCGGCCGCGGCCATGGCCGCGGGGTCGTCATACCAGCGGTACGGCGACAGATCGACGCCGCGATCCCTGGCGCGATTGCGGGCGGAAACCGCCACAACCCCGACGCCCTGACAATCCATGAAAAACGGGCCGTTCTTATTCTGAACCAAGCTTTTTATTACGGAAACCCCAACGGTACCCAGTCCGGCCAGGCCGATACGCAGTGTCTTTGTTCCGTCGCCCATTCATACTCCTCTTCACCCGGTCCGTCCCATCAGGACAAAACCGCTTTTGCCGCCGCCCACCGGTCATTTTCGGCGAAAACGCCCGATACCGCAACCATTATCCGCGATATTCAAGGTTTTCAACGGGAAACTTGCGGCCGCGCCGGAAGCGGTTTCTCACATTCCGGCGCCAACCCATTGAAATCCCGATAAATTGAACTAAAACCCGTCGCCCCGCGACAAACCCCCGCGCGTCTATGCGCCCGTGCCGAAGAACTTTTTGATGGAGCGGGCCGCTTGGCGGATGCGCTCCTCGTTTTCCACCAACGCGATACGGACAAAGCCCTCCCCCTGCTCGCCGAAGGCGACGCCGGGGGAAACGGCGACGTCCGCCTTGTCGATCAGCATCTTGGCAAACTCGACGCCGCCCATGTCACGATACTGCTCCGGGATTTGCACCCACGCGAACATCGAGGCCTTGGGCGCGGGAATGTCCCAGCCCGCCCGGCCGAAGGATTCCACCAGCACATCGCGCCGTTTTTTGTAAGTGGCGCGCATCTCGCTGATATACTGCTGCGGGCCGTTGAGCGCGGCAACCGCCGCAACCTGTATCGGCGTATAGGCCCCGTAATCCAGGTAGGACTTCACCCGCGCCAGCGCCGCGATCAGCCGCTCGTTGCCGACGGCGAACCCCATGCGCCAGCCGGCCATGGAGAATGTCTTGGACATCGAGGTGAATTCCACCGTGCAGTCCACCGCTCCCGGCACCTGCAGAACCGACGGCGACGGCTCGTTGTCGTCGAAATACACCTCGGCATAGGCGAGGTCCGACAGCAGCAGCAGCTCGTGCTTTTTGGCGAAGGCCACCAGATCCTTGTAGAAATCCAGGGTCGCCACATGGGCGGTGGGGTTGGACGGATAGCACACCACCAGCGCCAGCGGCTTGGGAATGGAGAATTTCACCGCCCGCTCGACCTGAACGAAGAATTCCGGTGACGGCTCCACCGGCGCCGAACGGAGCACCCCGCCCGCCATCAGGAACCCGAAGCCATGGATGGGATAGCTGGGGTTGGGAACCAGGATGACATCGCCGGGCGCCGTAATCGCCTGGGCCAGGTTGGCGAAGCCTTCCTTGGAGCCCAGCGTCGCCACCACCTGCGTGTCGGGGTTGAGTTTGACGCCGAAACGGCGATCGTAATAGGCGGCCTGGGCCTTGCGCAGCCCGGGAATGCCCTTGGAGGCGGAATAGCGCCCGGTACGCGGCTTTGCCACGGTTTCCATCATCTTCTCGATGACGTGGGCCGGCGGTTCCAAATCCGGGTTGCCCATGCCGAAATCAATAATATCCGCACCTTTTTTCCGTGCGGCGGCCTTGGCCCTGTTGACCTGTTCAAAAACATACGGGGGCAGGCGCTGGATGCGATGAAATTCAACCATTGGAAATCACTCAAAATGTTGTGCGTTCCCTTTCGGGAAGGCAATGAATCGGTCTGTCGCCTCATCTTCTAGTGGAGTTTTCCGCAAAAGTGAAAACCGATTTTGCGGTTTTCGCGATAATAGCGGGTAATACACCGGATTGGAATGTTTTTCGATGAAACCGGGCCATGGCCCGTTTCCGGCGTGAAATGGTCCGTCGTTCGATATGTCCACATCCCGGCGCCCTCGGTCATTGCGGGCGTGAGTGAAGCAGTTCAGCGCCGCCGCCACTCCACCGGTTGACGTGTCCACGGCGGGTGCCGCGGGCTGGGATGGCGGACCCCCACGTCCCCCCCCCGCAGTAGGCGCGGGTGGGTCGTCACCCGGCGCCCGCCCCGCGACCCGCCGGCGAG
>JAISTL010000109.1 GCA_031272615.1 Methylobacteriaceae bacterium
CCGCATCCTGGAGGAGTTCATCAACACCCTGTAGGCGCGGGTGCTGTGTATGAATGGCGTGACGGATAGCGGCGTACGGGCGCCAATTATGCGTGCAATTATCGGAATAATTGAAACAATCGTTCCGCCTGTGGAACGACCGCGGAAACGTATGGTAATATATTGAATTTATTGTCATATCCCGTCGCTCCAGCGCCGTGTGTCCGTGTTTTCCGCCCGTCCCGCGTGCAATTATCGCCGTCACGCCCGATTGAACGGGTGCGCCCCGCAGTGGGGTTGCGGATTTCCGGTGTTCCCGTAAATCAACAGCGAATCCGGTGCGGAACGGCGGCAGGGACATTTCAGCGCAATTGCCAAGGGCCGGGTTCTCTGGTACACAAACCGCACGCTGCGTTTCATCCGGAACGGCAGGGCATCCGCTTTTGAGATTGAAAACACGGAAGCGATGGTGTCCGGGAACCGGCGCGGCGCAATGTGCGCGGGGGCGAACCCCGTGTTCGGTTTTAAAATCAGAACGGGAGGGGGCGTCGCGCGGCGGTGTCTCCGGCTCCCGTGGGAGGGGACTATCATGAAATTCACTAAAACGGTTCTTGCTGTCGCGGCTTTGTCGCTTCTGGCCGTCGGCGCCACCCAGGCGCAGGAGAAGAAGCCCTTGATCGCGCTGGTCACCAAGTCGCTGGCCAACGAGTTCCATCAGACCCTGCTGAACGGCGCCATCGCCGATCAGAAGGCCCGGGCCGCGGAGTATGACCTCATCGCCAACGGCATCAAGAACGAAGGCGACGTCTCCGGGCAGATTCAGCTCGTCGAGCAGATGATCGTCAACAAGGTGGACGCGCTGGTGCTGGCGCCGGCGGATTCCAAGGCGCTGATCCCCGTGGTCGGCAAGGCCATCGATGCGGGCATTCTCGTCATCAACATCGACAATGAGCTCGATGCCGATGTGCTGAAGAGCAAGAACATCCATCTTCCCTTCGTCGGCCCCAACAACCGCAAGGGCGCCGAGATCGCCGGCGACTATCTGGCGAGCAAACTGCAGAAGGGTGACAAGGTCGCCATCATCGAGGGTATTCCCACGGCGTTCAACGCCCAGCAGCGCACCCTCGGCTTCCAGGATTCCATCAAGAAAGCCGGGTTGGATCTCGTCTCCCTGCAGAGCGGCCAGTGGGAAATCGACAAGGCCAACACCATCGCGTCGGCGCTGATGATCGAACATCAGGACCTCAAGGCGATCATGTGCGGCAACGACAGCATGGCCATCGGCACGGTGGCGGCGGTGAAGTCCGCCGGCAAGACCGGGCAGGTGCTGGTTATCGGCTTTGACAACCTCGAAGCGGTGCAGCCCATGCTGCAGGATGACCGCCTGCTCGCCACGGTTGAGCAGTACGGCGCCAAGCTCGGCGTGTTCGGCATCGATGTCGCCCTGAAGGCCATCAAGGACAAGACCCCGCAGGACAAGATCGAAGCCCAGATTGAAACGCCCGTTGACCTGGCGATCAAGAAGTAGGACGTGGGTTGCGGCAGCGGCGCACCACCCGGGCGCCGCCGGCCCCACACGGTCCGCGTGAAAACCGGGAAGCGGTTTCCGGAAATCTTTTCCGTCAGCTCATGGAGTCATCGTGGCACACACTCCCGGAGAGTCTCCCCTGCTGCGCGTTGAGGGACTCGGCAAAACCTATGCGGTTCCCGTTCTCGAGGATGTTTCGCTGGAGTTCTTTCCCGGCGAGATTCTGGCGCTGGCCGGAGAAAACGGCGCCGGGAAAAGCACGCTGTCGCGGATCATCGGCGGCTTGCTGGCGCCGACGGCCGGGCGCATGGAGCTTGCCGGCGAACCGTATGCCCCGGCCGGACGCCGCCAGGCGGAGAGCGCCGGTATCCGCATGGTGTTGCAGGAACTGTCGCTGATTCCCACCCTGTCCATTGCCGAAAATCTGTTCATCGACGATCTCCCCCACCGGTTCGGCCTGCTGGACCGCGCCGCGCTCAACGCCAGGGCGGCGCCGCTGATGAAACGCGTCGGGCTGGAACGCCTTGACCCGGGCACGCCCGTCGGCGACCTCGGCATCGGCCAGCAGCAGATGGTGGAGATTGCCCGCGGCCTTATCGGCGAATGCCGCCTGCTGATTTTCGACGAACCCTCGGCCATGCTCTCGGACCGGGAAACGGATCTGCTGTTCGCGCAAATCCGTGAACTGCGGGAGCGCGGCGTCAGCATCGTCTTCATTTCCCACCGCCTCGACGAAATCAAGAAAATCTCCGACCGTGTCTCCATTTTGCGCGACGGGCGCCTGGTAACGGTGCAGCCGTCGGCGGACATGGAGATTGACGACATCGTGCGCGCCATGGTCGGGCGCGATGTCGAAAGCGAGCTGGATTTCGGCGCCCGGACCGTCGGCGGGCCGGTGCTGGAAGGGCAACACCTTTCCCGCGGCGCCAGGGTGCGCGACGTCAGCTTCCAGCTGCGCAAAGGCGAAATCCTCGGCTTTGCCGGGCTGGTCGGTTCCGGGCGCACCGAGCTGATGCGCCTGCTGTTCGGCGCCGACCACCCCGACAGCGGGTCCATCCTGCTGAACGGCGCGCCCTTTGTTCCGGATTCTCCGCGCCGTGCGGTGCAGGCCGGCATTGCCATGATCACCGAAGACCGCAAGGGCCAGGGCCTGTTGCTGCCCTTGTCCATCGGCATCAACACCACGCTGGCCGACATCGCGTCCATCAGCCGCGGCGGCTGGGTCGACACCCGCGCCGAGGAGACGGCGGCGGAAACCTTCATCCGCAAGCTCGCCATCCGCTGCCTCGGGCCCGCCCAGCCCGTGGATGAGCTTTCCGGCGGCAACCAGCAGAAGGTCGTGCTGGCGCGCTGGCTCTATCGCGATTGCGACATTCTGCTGCTCGACGAGCCGACCCGCGGCATCGACATCGGCGCCCGCTATGAGATTTACGCCCTGATGGGCGACCTTCTCCGGGACGGCAAGTCCCTCATCGTCATTTCCAGTGACCTGCGTGAACTGATGCTGGTGTGTGACCGCATCTGCGTCATGAGCGCCGGCCGGCTCGCCGCCGTTTTCGAGCGCGGCGCCTGGGACCAGGACGCGATTCTGACCGCCGCGTTCAGCGGCCATATCCACCAAACCAGTCAGGAGCATTGACACCATGGCCGTTTCTCCGGCGCCTTCCTCTGAACCGCAAACCGTCACCGTCAAGCGCCCCCGGGAATACACGCAGTATCTCGGGCTGCTGGCGGTGCTGGTCGCCATGTGCATTCTGTTCGGCCTGCTGTCCAAGAACTTCCTGTCGTGGATGTCCTTCACCACCATCGCCAACCAGATTCCGGCGCTGTCGGTGATGGCCGTCGGCATGACCTTCGTGCTGATCATCGGCGGCATCGATCTCTCGGTGGGCTCGGTGCTGGCGTTTTCCGGGGCGCTGGTCTCCGTCGCCATGGTGCAGTGGGGCTGGAGCCTGCCCGTCGGCATCGCCCTGGCGCTGTTCACCGGCATTGCCTGCGGCACCCTCATCGGGCTCATATCCGTGTCGCTCAACATTCCGGCCTTCATCGTCTCCCTGGGAATGCTGGAAATCGCCCGCGGCGGCGCCTATCTCGCCACCGGCTCGCGCACCGAGTACATCGGCGCCGACGTCGCCTTTTTCAACGATCCGCTCATCGGCCGCATCACCCCGGCCTTCGTCATTGCCTTCATCATCGTCATCTGCGGCCACATTTTCCTCACCCGCACCGTGTGGGGGCGCAAGCTCATCGGCATCGGCACCAACGAGGAGGCCATGCGGCTGGCCGGCATCAACACGTTCCTGCCCAAGGTGCTGGTGTTTACCGTGATGGGGCTGCTGTCGGCGGTGGCGGCGCTGTTCGAGGTGGCGCGCATGGAAGCGGCGGACCCGAACATCGCCGTGGGCATGGAGCTTTCGGTCATCGCCGCGGTGGTCATCGGCGGCACCAGCCTGGTGGGCGGGCGCGGCTCGGTGCTGGCGAGCTTCTTCGGCGTGCTGATCATCGCCGTGCTGGCCTCGGGCCTGGCGCAGATCGGCGCCAGTGACCCCACCAAGCGCATCATCACCGGCATTGTCATCATCGTCGCCGTGGTGTTCGACATGTACCGCACCCGCAAGGCGCGCAGCTGACGCCCGCGGTGGACCTGGTGGACGAGGGTGGACGAGGGCGGACGAATTCCGCCGCCGGCTCCACCGGTCGACTATGCGCACCGCCGGTGGGCCGTCACCCACGAGGAACGAAGCAATCCGGACTTTTTTCACCCTTGCCGGCTGCCCCACCGGTTGGCGTGTCACACCGCCGCCGCCGCCGCGTCATTGCGAGCGTGAGCGAAGCAATCCGGCTGTCCACCGCGTCCGCCAGAGCATTTTCCGGATCGCTTGTTTCCCCCACTGACGGCAGAGGCGCCGCGTGGACCCATCGAACGCACGTACCTGCACCAAGGTTCATGCCCGACCTCACCGCTGGTTGGAGATACACTTGTATCTTTCGTCAAGCGTCAACCCGTCGAGAACGCCGCTATCCCGGATTATTCATGAGCCGGTAGTTTTTGCAAATAGATTTTTGCGTCTGGAAGTAATTTGTGGGAAGCTTGAAGCGTAAAAGCGAGCATGTGCCCTGATGAGGCACATCGATTTA
>JAISTL010000131.1 GCA_031272615.1 Methylobacteriaceae bacterium
TATTCCACCTCGCTTTCCTCTTTCCGCCATTTTCAGGTCAGCCGCTCACGCCTCTCCCCCTGAACCGTCGCGGAGTTCCCGGTCAGCCCCTGCCCAAACGGCCTTCTTGCAGAGAATGAGGAGACCGGCCAACAGCGCGAGATAGAGCAGCACCTTCCAGCCCAGGGATTTACGCTCTTCCATGCGCGGGTCCGAGGCCCAGGTGAGGAAGGCCGCCACATCCTGCGCATACTGGTCCACGGTTTGCGGCGCCTCGGGGTTGCCGTCGGGGCCCGCGGGATAGTCAAACTGGTCGTCAAAGAACGGCTGCGCCATGGCGGTGGCGTTCTTCGGATACACCAGATTGTAGGCGACGCCGGTGAAATCCTCCGGCGGGTCGCGATAGCCGGTCAGCAGGGCGTGGATATAATCGGCGCCGGATTCCGTGTTCAACGTCACCAGGTTGACCAGCGAACGGGAGAACGGCCGCTCCAGCGTCCGCGCCTTGGCCATCAGGGTGAGATCCGGCGGAATGGTGCCGCTGTTGGACAGCGCCGCAAGGACATCGTTGGCATAGGGCGAACGGAACTTGTCCGCCGGCTTGCCTTCGCGTTCCGTCGCTTCGCCGCTCTCGTCGACAGCCGGGAACATGAAGGTGGCCGCCACCGCCCGCATCTCCTCGTCCGTGAGCTCCGGACCGCCCGGTTCGGAAAGCTGGCGGAAGGCGAGATATTTCATTCCATGGCAGGACCGGCATATGCCCTGGTAGACGGTGAGGCCGCGGCGCAGCTGGGCGCGGTCATAGGTCCCGAAGGGGCCGGAAAAGCTCCACGACACCGTGCCCGCGGGGGTCACGGCGGAGGGGGTTTCCTCCGTCTGCGCCGCCGCGCCGAAACACGCCGCCAGCGTCAACAAGCCGGAGAGTAAAACAGCACGAACAGTCATGATCCACACTCCTTAATCCTGTTGACTCTGAACAATGGGCGCCTGAGGGGGCGTTTTGACCTTCGGGAGGTGCGCGACGGCGTCCTCCGCAATGGACGCCGGAACCGGTTTGGGCTTTTCCAGCAGGCTGACAATCGGCAAAATCGGGAAAAAGAAGGCGAAGTACCAGGCGGTGGCCAATTGGGCCAGCAGCTTGTAACAGCCCTCATCCACCGGAGACCCGCTGACGATGTGGGCGATCCAGGCGAACACCCCGGAGCCGTCGGTGGACTTGGTGGCGAGCCAGCCGAGCACCAGGGCCGAAAACACCCAGGTCAAGAAGAAGAACCTGTACACCGGGCGGTAGCGCGCCGATTTCACCGGCGAACGGTCCAGCCACGGCATGAACACCAGAATTCCGACGGCGCCGAACATGGCGATGATGCCGACCATTGTGTTGTCGATGGCCCGGAGAATGGTGAAGAACGGCCCGAAATACCACTCCGGAGCGATATGATCCGGGCTGACCGTGAGATCCGCCGGAATGTAGTTGATGGCGTGTCCGAGGGCGCGCGGCAGGAAAAACACCACAAACGCATAGATGAACAGCACGATGCCGACCATCACCAGATCCTTGAGGATCATGTACGGCCAGAACGGCAGGGTGTCCCTGCGGGTCCGGATTTCCACCCCGGCGGGGTTGTTGTTGGCAACCACATGCAGCGCCCACACATGGATGATGGTGAACCCCACCAAAATGAACGGCAGCAGAAAATGCAGGGCATAGAAGCGGATGACCGTCGGGTTGCCGACGGCGTAGCCGCCCATGGCGTATTCATAAAGCGTCTCGCCGACAAGCGGCACCGCCTTGAACACGCTGGTAATCACCGTGGCGGCGGCGGCGCTCATCTGCCCCCAGACGATGGAATAGCCGAGGAACGCCGTGCCCATCATGATGAAATACATGATGACGCCGACAATCCAGAGGATTTCCCGGGGGGCCTTGTAGGAGCCGTAATACATGCCGCGCAGGATGTGAAAGTAGGCGGCGATGAAGAAGAACGACGCGCCGTTGGCGTGCATGGAGCGTATCAGCTCGCCGTAATTGACGTTGCGGTCGATGTGGACGACGGAGTCGAACGCCGTCGCCGTGCCGGGCACATACCCCATGGCGAGGAAGAGCCCGGTGATAATCTGGATGACCAGCATCACCAGCAGAACCGCGCCGAAGGTCCACCAGTAATTGATATTGCGCGGCACACGGAAGGCAATGAACGAGGAATAAATCAGGCCGAGGATGGGCAGCCTGTCTTCGATCCATTTGATGACGCGGTTTGTGGGAACCCACTTGTCGGAAAAATCCTGCATCACGGCCTCCCCTTGTCAAACCGTCTGATCCGGCGACGAAACGCCGATGCGGATGGATGTGCCGCCGTCCAGGAACACATAGTCGGGAACCGGAAGATTGGACGGCGCCGGGCCGCGGGTCACGCGGCCGGAGGTGTCGAACTCGGAGCCGTGGCACGGACAGGACCAGCCGCCGTGCTGCCCCTCATGTCCGAGGAGAACACAGCCGAGATGGGTGCAGTTGCCGAACACCACCAGCCATTCCTCGTGGCCTTCCTTGACCCGCAGCGAATCCTCCTGCGGGTCGAGCTGGGCGGAAACCGGCAAATCCTTCGCTTTTTGAATTTCCTCCGCCGTGCGGTGCCGGATGAACACCAGCCGGCCGCGCCACAACACCTTGGCAATCTGCCCCTCGGCAATGGGCTCCAGGTTGACATCCACCGGGGCGCCGTTGGCGATGGTTTCGGCATCGGGCCCCAGCGCCGAAATGAACGGCCAGGCGCCGGCGCAGACACCGGCCGCTCCGACGACGCCCGTGGCAATATAAAGAAAATCACGGCGTCTCGGGTTGTCGTCATGCGGGTTGTCGGTCATGCTTCTCCCTCCAATCGTAAGACAAAACAGTATGAACCATCAATCATCAAGCAGAACCCAGCACCACAGTGCCGCCCGCCTTCCCGGACAGATAAGCGCTGCCCTTTCCGTACTCCCTGAGTACCATGGACACGCGCTGTTCATCCATCAGTGCGAAGGCGGTGGACAGCGCATCCGCGTCCGCGGCGGCGGGTGCGACAACGCTGACACTCTCGAACCCCACCTCCGGCCTGCCGGTAAACGGGTTGAAGATGTGGCTGAAGCACCCTTTTGCGTCAAAGGCAAAGGTCCGGATGCCGGAGGTGGCAACGGCCGCGTTGGTCACCGCCAACGCCGTGACATCGCCGCCGTTTTCCATTCCGACACTCCAGGGTGAACCGTCGGCATTATGCCCGGAGGCCCTGATTTCGCCCATATCGACCAAGCTGTTTTCAACCCCGGCGTTCCCGAGCAAATCAACGATTTTGTCGGTGATGTAGCCTTGGGCGACCCCGTTCAGGGTGAGTTGCATGCCCTTGCGGGTGAAGACAATCCGGGTCCGGTCCGCGGCGACATGGGGCAAACCCACCCGTTCCATGGCGGCATCAACCCGCGCCCGGTCCGGCCCTTCGGGGTCGGCGTCCGGAACAGCGAAATGTTCGGCGTAAAGCTTCCAGAGCGGTTGAATCGTCGGGTCGAACAAACCGCCGGTCAACTCGGAATACCGAAAAACCCTCTGCACCAGGTCAACCAGTTCCGGCGGCGGGAAAGCCAGGCACCCGAAGCGGTTCAGGCGGCTTATCGCCGAATCGGGCTGATACAGGCTGAAAACCGCCTCCAAGCGGCGCAACTCGGATTCGGCACGCCGCAGCAGCGTTTGGGAGAAGGCTTTGTCCTTGTGGACAACACGCATCTGCACCACAGCGCCCAGCGCCGTCCCGCGCCACTCGCAAACGGGAGATTCTCCCGCCTCCGACTGCCCGGATGCCGCGGCGAAACCGGTCCCTGCAGCGAAAATGCCGATGAAACGGCGGCGTGAAATGCTCTTGTCCATGTCCGTTCCCCCCGTTCAGTTATGTGTTGCCGCGGCCGGCGGTTCCGCCGTCATGCCCGGCATGGCGCCGCCGTGCCCCCCGTCCGCGGGCATGGCCGGAACGCTTCCCAACACGTAATCTTTCGGAATATCGTTGAATCCGACAATCTTTCCGCCGTGCTGTTCAGCGAACGCCGCGGCCGCCGTTTTGTCGGAGAACGGCACCGCTTCCGGCGCACCCATGCCGCCCGTGGCGTCGCCGCCGATCACGAACGCGGCGGTGCGGGCGTCCGTCCAGTTCTTTGCACCCGGGTCATCCCAACTCCCGGCCTTGCCCATGTCGGATACGTAGATCGCTGCGATATCCTTGGGTTCCTCCGGCAGCAGGGTAAACGCCACGGTGTCGCGCACCGACGTGAACCACAACGGCTCCTGCGGCTTGCTTTCGAGGATGATCTGCCCCTTCGGGCCCTTGTGCTCCATCAGTCCCATGCCGCAATAATAACCGGTGGCGTCTTTCGTCATCTCGAACGCCGGCGGCGGCGCGACACTCTTTTGTTCGGAACAGGCGGCAAGCAGCAGCACAACACCCGCAGCAGCGGCAAGCATCCGGCGGGAGAAGCCCCTTCCCATCATATTTCCCTCCTGGAAAAAACAAGCACCGCAAGGCCGAGCGGCACGGCCACCCACACCAGCAACGCCCCAAGCAGCACTCCCGGCCCCATGGTCACGTCGGCGGCAAGCCCCGCCATTCCGGAAAAGCGGCTGACATCGGCAAAAGCCGTCATGTTGAACAAGCGGTAGGCGTCGGTGGGGTTCAACAGCAGCAGCGCGTTGAGACCGGCGGCGGAAAACACCCTGCCGCCGGTGAAGGCCAGCGCCCCCAGCAGCGCCATATCATACACCAGCACAAACAGCAGCCAGAGGCCCACCGCCAGACCGGCCGCCGTCCCGCGCCCATCGGCGAGGGCGCTGACCAGGTACCCGAGGGACACGAACACCGCCCCGAGCAGAATGGATGAGCCGATCATCGCGGCAAAGGCCCCCAGGCTTGACCGGCTGATGTCGGCGCCGACCGCGGCCAACGCCCCGGCGGCGGCGCCATAACCGACGCAGGTGGCAAAGGCGAGAATGGCCAGGTGGCCGAGGAATTTGCCGAAAACAACCTGCCCCCTGCTCACCGGATAACTCAGCAGCAACAACATGGTGCCGCGTTCGATTTCCCCGACGACGGCGTCATGGGAAATCAGCAGGGCAATCAACGGCACCAGAAAAATGGTGAGGCTCGACAACGACACGACGACAATATCCAGCGCTCCGGCGCCGATGCGGCTGCCGGTCGGAGTTCCGCCGACAAAGGCCAGGGTCAGCGCAAGAATGCCGAGCACCAGCGTGGCGGCGACCACCCAGCGGTTGCGCAATCCCTCACGGATTTCCTTGACGGCGATGATGCGGATTTCCCTCATGCGGCGCCCTCCCCGGACCGGAGGAAATGGGCATAGAGCTCGTCCAGTGTGGGCGGAACGACATCGATGTCCGAAACCGCCAGCCCGGCGCGCATGATGCGGTCGACGACACGCACCTTGTCCCCGGGCGACGCCTTGACGCTCCACACACCCGGAGCGGGAGACTCCACCGGCCCGAAGGAGCGCATCACTTCCGCCGGTTTGCCGTCTTTTTCGTCATCGACACGAATCCGTATCACCGACGGCAGGCGGGCAAGGCGGCGCAGTTCATCGAGGGAGCCGTCGGCGACGAGCATCCCCCGGTTCATCACCACCACCCTGCCGGCCCGTTCCTCCAGTTCCGTCAGTGCATGGGACGAGAGCAGAATGGCGGTTCCGCCCTCCCGCAGGGTATCGAGAATCTCATAAAACCGCTGGCGCAGCGCCGGGTCGAGACCGGCAGTCGGCTCATCGAGCATCAGCACCTCCGGCCGGCCGATCAATGCCTGGGCAAGGCCGAGGCGCTGGCGCATGCCCTTGGAATAACTGCCGACACGCTTGCCGGAGTCGCCATCGAGGCCGACCAGACGCAACGCCGGTTCGATTTCGCCCGCCGCGAGCCCCTTGAGTTCGGAATAAAACCGCATGGTTTCGACACCGGTGAGCGCGTTGTTGAAAGACACGTTTTCCGGCAGAAACCCGATGCGGCGGCGCGCCGCGAAATCCCCGGACGCCGGGTTTTCGCCGAGGACCGAAAGCGTTCCCTCACTGGGACGGATCAGCCCGAGCATCATCTTCATGCAGGTGGTTTTGCCGGCGCCGTTATGGCCGACCAGGGCGACGGTTTCCCCGGGCCCGACCGAAAAGCTGACGGTGCGGACCGCCCATATGGCGCCGTCATACGATTTTCCGACGCCGTGAAGACTGATCGCGCTCATGTTCCGGGTTCCTCCGGGTCTGGCGGAACAATGAAGTCCGGCATGTCCGGCGGCATCATCAACGGGCGGGAATCGGTGACGCCTCCGGGATGAAGCGCGGGAAACTGCGATTGCGCCCAGCGGATCACCTGCACCGACGGGCTGTTGATCAACACCTTGGCCTGGGGAGTCGTCCACAAAATCCTGTCGATGATGTCATTGGGGCGATAGGCGGTGTCGGCGATGCCGTCGCCGTCGAGGTCAAAGGCGGGGTTGTCGCTCCAGTAGTTGCCCCTGCCGTCGCGGGTCCAGTCGGCATAGCGGGTGCTGACGTATTTCACCTGGCTCTGGTTGCTGACGAAGGCATTGTTCCACATGTAATTGCCTTCGGAACCGGCGGTGAAATGAACGCCGATCTCACAGCCTTCAAACGAGTTGCCGCTGAACGCATTGTTGTTGGAATTGAAAATGAACACGCAACGGTCCGGGCCGATGCGGACGGAACCCGCGGCAACCGGAGCTCTTTTCTCTCCCGCCGGGACGCCGTGGCCGCTCATGCCGCGGGTCAGCCAGCGTTCAGCCGGCAGAACGCCGCCGATAATGCGGTTGCCCGTTATGTTCGACCGGTTGGCATAGGTGAACAGGAACCCCTGGTCTCGGTCATGGTAGGACACGTTGTTCCGCATCACCAGATTGTCGGAATACATCATGGCGTAGCCGTTGACGTTGTCGATGGATATGTTGCCGTCCAGCTCGGAGTCATGGGCATACATGTAGTGCACGCCGAAGCGCACCTTGCGCATGATGTTGTTGCGGAACAGGTTTTTGCGGCTGACCTGGACGAACAGACCGTCGCGGCCGTAATAGAGCCGGTTGCCGATAACCCGGCTGCCCGGCGCCTTCCACAGGGATATGCCGTTGCCGGCATCGGCGGAGCGGCCTTGCTGATAGCCGATGACGGTGTTGTTGCGCACCAGGGAATCCGCCGCGCCCAGAATATAGACGCCGTTGAGGTTTTCCTCGAACCGGCAGCCGTCGACAACGGAACCGGCCGCGCTTTCATTCAGCAGCACACCGGAATCGAACGCGTCGATGCGGGTTCCGGAACCGCGCACCGTCAGGGAACGGATGACGGTGTTCGGCGCATTGACGGTGATGACGCTTCCCTCCCCCGGGCCCCGGATCACGGCGCCGGGCTCCCCCTCCAGGGTCAGGGACTTGTTGAGCGTCAGGGAATAACGGTATTCTCCGGCCTTCAAACGAATGACGTCGCCCGGCGAGGCGGAGTCAATCACCTCAAGGAGATTCCGGTCGGGAGAGACCGGAATCGCGCGGGCGTCGGCCCCATGCGCCGCGAAAACGACGCACGAGGCCAGAAGCGCCGGCAGAACCGTTGTTCCCTGACGGTGATTCATCGTTCAGCTCTTCGGTTCCACGATCATGCGGCCCTTCATTTCCATGTGCAGGGCATGGCAGAACCAATGGCAGTAATACCACCACACGCCCGGCATATCGGCGGTGAAGGTCGCCGACGCCGTCGCCTGCGGCCCGACTTCGAAGGAGACGCCATGGTTGCAGAGGCAGAAACCGTGGGTCAGGTCTTCGACATCGTCGCAGTTGGTGACGATGACCGTCACTTCGTCGCCCTGTTTGACGGTGAATTCCGTCAGCCCGAAGGCCGGGGCCACCGACGTCATGTAGACGCGCACCTTGTTGCCGTCACGGATGACCTTGCTGTCTTCCTCGAGCTTCACGCCGTCCTTCTCAGCCTGAGCCACCGCATCGGCGAAGAACGGGTCGTCACGCTTCCAGATCTGCAGCGGCTGCAGCTTGGAATGGTGGACGATGGTCGCGTCATGGGGTTCGGCAAAGGTCGGGTTGTCGTGGACAAGCTTCATCTCGTCGCCGGAGATGTCAATCAACTGGTCGTTCTCGGGCTTCAGCGGGCCGACATTGAGGTAGCGGTCCTTGGAGAACTTGTTGAGAGACAGCAGCCACTTGCCGTCGGCCTCCTTGGTCTGCCCCATGGAGGTGTGGTTGTGGCCCGGCTGATAATGCACATCGAGCTTCTGGCGGATCGGATCCACCTTCTCGCCGTTGAACGCCTTGATGGCGTCGGCGATGTTCCACTTGACCACCTGGCTATCGAGGAACAGGGTGGTGTAGCAGTCACCCCGTCCGTCGAAGGCGGTGTGCAAGGGGCCGAGGCCGAGTTCCGGTTCGGCGACGATGATGTCGCGTTCGCCGATCTTGTCGGCAAAGAGATCATCGATTTTGGTGACGTCGATCACGGAAACCGTCGGCGACAGCTTGCCGTTGACCATGACATAGCGGCCGTCCGGCGCGGTGTTGACGCCGTGAGGGTTGTTGGCGATGGGAACATAACGGACATACGGGTTCTTGCCGTGGCCGTCGAGAACCTGAACACCGTTGATTTCCTTGGCTTTTCCTCCGGCCACGCCCTCCTCGATGGCCTTCAGGTTGAAAATCACCACCCAGTCCATCTCCTTCTTCATCATCTCGTCCAGCGTCACGCCGCCTTCGGAGTTGTAGCAGGTGGCGAAGGCGTATTTGCCCTGATAGTCGGCGTCGACGTTGTCGAGGTTGCCGTCCACCGCGACCTGCCAGGAAATTTTCATGGTGTCGGCGTCGATGGCGGTGAAGATGGACGTGTACTTGGAGACATCCGTCAAATCACGGCCGTCATTGGGAACCGGAACATGCTCTTCACCGTTGGCGAAGACATAACCGGTCTTGGGGTATTTCTGCAGGCGCAGGCCGTGGATACCCTGGGCGTTGGGAATCTGGATGACCTTGTCGGTCTTCATGATGTCGCAGCGGATGCGCGCCACGCGCGTGTTGGCCTTGTCGTTGACGAAGATGTAACGGCCGTCGTAGGTGCCGTCGGTGAAGGACATATGGGGGTGGTGCAGGTCGCCGTTGAGATACACCGGAGACTTGCCCTTCAGATATTCCTTCGTTTCCGGCAGCAGGTTTTCCGTCAGGATCTTGATGCTCTCGTTGGTCTGCCCCCAGCCGGTGGCGGATTCACGGTTGAACACCGGGATACGCATCAGTTCGCGCATGGACGGCAGGCCGACAATGCGCACTTCGCCGGAATGTCCGCCGGAAACCAGAACGAAGTATTCGTCCAGTTCACCGGGTTCCACCACCCAGCTTTGGCCCTCCTTCGCCTGCGCCTTGGCGGGGGTGACGCCGCCGCCGCTCACGGCGAAGCCTCCCGCCACGCCGACCGCGGTGGCCAGTGCCGTTGAGCCCAGCACCGTTCTGCGGCTGACCTGCAATTTGGTGTCTTCAGTTTTTGACATGTATTTCTCCTCTGTCACGCGGTTATTGTTCTTTCGGGTTATGCCCGGGTTCAAGCTCCTTCTCGAGCAATATCGGGAGTAACGGGCGAAAGGTCTTTGAGTTTTTCCCGGCGGGCCTTCTGCCTGATACGGAAGGGGCACCGCCGGTCATCCTCGTAGAGCATCTGACAATTCATGCAGTAAATGCACTCATTGACGTTGATTGCGCCATCCGGGTGGATGGCCTGGACCGGGCACTCATTGGCACAAAGGGCGCAGGGGTTGCCGCACTCCCTGTAACGCTTCAGCCAATCGAACATCCGAAGCCGACCCGGAATGGCGAGCGCCGCCCCCAACGGGCACAGATAGCGGCAGAAAAAGCGCTCGATGAACAGGCCGGCGGCAAGCAGGGTCAGCGCGTAAACGACATAGGGCCATTCACGGGCAAACCGCAGAAGGAAGAAGGTTCTGAACGGCTCCACCTCGGCGTAGATTTCCGCCAGTGCCAGCGAATACATGGAGAGGCCGAACAGCGCCATGAAGATGATATATTTGAAGGGCCACAACCGCTCGTGCAGCCCCCAGGGAACACGGATTTGCGGGATTTTCAGCGCCTTGGCGAAAATGGAGCAGAACTCCTGCACGGCGCCGACCGGGCACAGCCAGCCGCAGAACGGCCCGCGCCCCCAGAACAGCAGCGCCGCGGCCACTCCCAGCCACAACAGGAAAATCTGCGGCTCCATCAGGAAGTAACCCCAGCTGAACTCATGCTGGAGGGCGTTGAACCAGGCCAGCACATTGACCACCGACAGCTGCGCCCGCAAAATCCAGCCGAGCCAGACGATGGTGAACAGCAGGAAACCGCGGCGGATCCAGCGGAACAGGTTCGGGCGGGAGACGAACTGCTTTTGAAAGAAAAACAGGATGGTCAGGAACCCCAAAGCCGCCACCGTGATGCCGGCATTGACGGTATTCGCCCGCCAGACGCGCACAAACGGCTGTTCTTCCATGAAATCCCCGGCGGGCGGCGTGGCTGCGGCGTTCGCCCCCTGCCCCTGCCCCGCTTCGGGCGACGGCGCGGCGGCAGCGGGAACGGCTTCCGCCTTCAGGTATTTCGGCGGCAGGGTAAAATCCAGCCCGAACGACTGGAAGGCTTTCTGCCGGGCGCTGACGAGGCGCTGAACCAGCAACCGCAGCTCGAAAGGCTTGGTGGGGTCGAAATCGGTCTGCTCCGGGATCACGAACAGGGCTATTTCCGGGAAGCGCGGCGCGCCCTTTGCCGCCAGGCTGACGACGCGTGTATGATGATAATCATGGAAACGAATGGTTTCCCCGTCCTGCAGCAGCTCGACGCGGTCAAAAATGCCGCCGCGCACATAGCCCGAGCCCTTGAAGGAATACGCCCCCTTGCCGGCCACAAGAATGGCCTGCTGCCCGGGTTTCAGCTTCGCCAGCAACTGATTGTAGGCCGCTTCCCCCAAAACGGAGCGGCCGATGGCGGGCACGGTGGCCAAGGTCACGTAGAGATCGATGAAGTTTTCCGCCGGGTCTTTCTTTTCCGGACGCTCGGCCGCCGCGGTTTCACCCGCGGCGCGGAAGGCGTCGTTCACCTCGCCGACACTGAGGCGCAGATTGCGCACCGAGCCGTCGCCGACCAGCGTTTTCCAGTCTTCAAGGGCGCTCACATCGGTGTTCAGGGTGTATTTTGTCGTGGCGGCCGCGGACCGCAGCGCCTGGCCCCCGATGCCGCCGTTGCGCATGAACACGGTGGCGGCGCGGGCGATGCTGTCGCCGATGACCAGCATGGTCACCGTGGCGCCCGACACGATGTCGATATCCGGCGGCCGCTCCCCGCCGGCGGCAACGGCCATGTAATCCTTACCCACCAGGGAATTCATCGCCTTGACCACCGACGCCTCGGGAATTCCCGCCAGAACGATGGGCTCGGAGTGTTCCATCAGTTTGACGGCGGTGACCGCGCCGTGCATATCGAGGCCGAAGACGATGTGGAGCGGTTTGCCGGAATAGCCGATAGACCGGGTGTAATCGGTGGTCAACAGGGCGTACCCGAGTGTTTCGCCGCCTTTCATCACCGGCACCGACGGCGGCTGCGCCCGATAGGCGCCGAAGGCGTCGGCGCCCTCCACCAGATCGGCGGGAGTGAGCTTTTCAAGATATTTGACCAGCCGGTCCGAGCCCGGTTCCCGCGCCGCGGCGACGCCTCCAAAGGCATGGAGCAGCATCAACAGGCAACAGAGCAGCAGGCCCGCGCAGGCGGAACGCGCCGGAGATATTCCCACCTCCCGATGTTGATGAACGTCGATGGTCAC
>JAISTL010000184.1 GCA_031272615.1 Methylobacteriaceae bacterium
CGGCTCGACAAGCGGGACGGCAAGCCGCAGTACCTTCAGCATATTCCCAGGTTGGAAGCCTATCTGGTCCGCAACCTGGATCATCCGGCCCTCAGCGGTTTAAAAAAATGGTATATCAACAACATGCCGCATTTATTTGAGACTGTTTCATGACCCACACACCCCAGCATTTTACACCAAAAACAGCCATGGTCCTGGCGGCCGGTCTCGGACGCCGCATGCGCCCCCTCACCGACAACACACCGAAACCCCTGATTCAGGTGGCCGGGAAAGCATTGATCGACCACGTTCTCGAACGTGTCAAAGACGCCGGAATCAAAAAGGCGGTCGTCAATGTCCACCATTTGGCGGACATGGTGGAACAGCATCTTTCCGGAACCAAGTCGCCCAAAATCAGCATCTCTGATGAACGGGAAGAACTGCTGGAAACCGCGGGCGGAATCAAGAAAGCGCTGCCCCTCATCGGCGACGAACCGTTTCTCATCTTCAATTCGGACAGTCTCTGGGTGGAACACCGCACGCCAGGGGTGCCGAGCGCCATCCGCCAGTTTCTGGATGACTGGAAGCCCGAAAAAATGGACGTGCTGCTGATGCTGGTGGAGCCGGAGTCCGCCGTCGGATTCGACGGTCCCGGCGACTATTTCATGGAATACAACAATCAGCTGACCCGGCGCTCCTATTCCGTGCACGCCCCGTATATCTATGCGGGGGTGGCTGTCGCCAAACCCTGCCTGTTCACGGACCTCAGACGCGGCGAGGTGTCTCTGACCGAAGTGTTTGACAAGGCGCAGAGCAAATACCGCCTCTACGGCAGTATTCTGCGCGCGCCTTGGCTGCACATCGGCACTCCCGACTCCATCACCGCCGCCGAGGAGTTCATCAAATCCCGCGAGGAAAAGGAATAACCGGGCGTATATCCTGTGGCGCCATCCGCAGAGCCGTGCTAATCCTGTAACGCCGCTGCAACAGGCTGCGGTGAAGGAGGGGGTATGCAGTCATCGCCGCGGGTGTTTTCCATTGCGTCCGGAGTGAATTTCCTGGATACGCTGGCGGATGCCCTGATCGACGGGGCTCTGTTCGATATGCCTCAGGCAGCCGGGTTTGAACTGGCCGATACAACGATCTATCTGCCGACCCGCCGGGCGGTGCGCGCTTTGGAGGTGACGCTCGCCGAAAAAATCGGCGGCGAAGCCATATTGCTGCCGAAGATCACACCGCTGGGAGAAACCGATGAAGCGGAATTTGACTTGGTCGCAGACCTTCCGGAAAGCGAAAGCGCCCTTGTTCTGGCGCCGGCCGTTTCGTCGCTGGAGCGGCGCCTGGTATTTGCCCGGCTGATTCAGCAATGGGCGAGGACCGTCGACCAATCGTTGCTCGGTTCGGACTCGGAAATACCGTTCCGCATGCCGGACTCTTCGGCGGAGGCGCTGGCGCTGGCCGGGGACCTGGAAGCGCTGATGGACGGTTTCACTATCGAGAACATTCCTTGGGACGCGATTCAACAGGCGGTGGAAACGGATTATTCCGAATACTTCCGGCTGACACTGGATTTTGTCAGGATTGCCCGGGAAGCGTGGCCGGCTTTTTTGCGGGAGCGGGGCGCCGCCGATCCGGTGGAACGCCGCAATGCCATGATATTGGCGGAGGCCCGGCGTCTTCGCGAAAAAAAACCCGCAGCACCTGTTGTCGCAGCGGGTTCCACCGGTTCACTGCCGGCAACGGCGGAATTGCTGGCGGCGGTGAGCCGGTTGCCGAACGGCGCGGTGGTTCTGCCGGGGTTGGATTTTGACCTCGATGACGTCGGCTTCAATGCCCTCGGCGGCGACACCCAGCCGATGGATTCGGTGCATGGGCATCCCCAGGCGCTGCTGCACCGGCTGCTGACGCATTTTATCGGCATTTCACGCCACGACGTGCGGCCGCTGGGCAGCGGGACCGAGACGGTGCAGGCGCGCAATCGTATGATTTCCGAGGCGCTGCGACCGGCTGAGACCACTGACCGCTGGGCGCGCATCGAACCGCAGGAGCGGCGGCGGCTGGCGGAGACGGCCTGCCGGGATTTGACGCTGATTGAGGCTGCCGACGAGCGGGAAGAAGCGTTGGCGGTGGCCGTGGCCCTGCGTGACGCGTTGCAGACGCCGGACCGCACGGCGATGCTGGTGACGCCGGATCGCGGCTTGGCGGAACGTGTGAAGGCGGAGCTTCGTCGCTGGAACATCGAAGCGGAGGATACGGCGGGGACATCACTGGCCGATTCCCCGGCCGGTGTGTTCGCCCGGCTGATTGCCGACGCAGCGGCGGCACGGTTTGACGCCTTCACGATGTCGGCGTTGCTGCACCATCCGTTGCTCAGTTGCGGGCTGAGCCGGGATGATGTGGTGCGGGCGGTGCGCACTGTGGATCTCGCCGTTTTGCATGGTCCCGAGTGCGCTCCGGGTATCGGCGGCCTGCGTGAGGCGTTGACACGCCGGCGCGAGACCATAAGCGAATGGGAGCCGTTGCCGGTGAGACGGATCGAGCAGGATGACTGGGACCTTGCCGCCCGCCTGCTGGACTATCTTGAGAACGCCTTCACGTCTTTCTCGGTCGGAGAACTGCCGGGGACAATGAACCTGTTGGCGCTTTCGGCGGAGCACCGGCGGGTGTTCGAGTTGCTCACCGCTCCCGCCGAAAGTGAAGCCGACAGCGAGCCGGAGAGTTCCTCGGAAACGCTGATCTCGCTGTTCGACTCTCTGGACTTGGTGAACGGGGCAACCCTGATGGGGCGCGGGGTGGATTACCCGCCGTTGTTCCTGCAGCTGGCGCGGCAGGTGAAACTCTATCTGCCCGGGGCTTACGGGCATCGCCGGGTGAAAATCATGGGCTTGTTGGAGGCGCGGCTGCTCACGGCGGATTGTGTGGTGCTGGGCGGGCTGGATGAGGGTATCTGGCCGCCCTTCGTCAAAACCGACGCGTTTCTCAACCGGCCGATGCGGGCCGCCGTCGGCCTGTCCCCGCCGGAACGGCGTATCGGCCAGACAGCGCACGATTTTTCCCAGCTGATAGGCGGGAAACGGGTTGTTTTGTCACGTGCCGGCAAGCGCGACGGCAGCCCGACCATTCCGTCGCGGTTTTTGCAGCGCATCCGCGCCTTTGTCGGCGATGAAGTGTGGTCGGAATTGGCGCGCCGTGGACACACCTTTCAGGAATGGGCGAAACACATCGATTTTCGCGAGGAAACACCGACTGTGGCGCGCCCGGAACCCCAAAGCCGCCCGGAAACCTTCCCGCGGGCATTGACGGTGACGGAAATCGAAACGCTGATGCGGGATCCGTATTCGATTTTCGCCCGCCACGTGCTGAAACTGGAGCCGTTGCCGCCACTGGCCGAACCGCCCGGGGCGTCGGATCGCGGCACCATGGTGCACGCGGTGTTGAACCGGTTCGTCAACAGGTATCCCCACCGGGTACCTGACGATGCGGCCGATATTCTCCGCCGGTTCGGTGAGCACGAACTGCGCGGGATGATCGGGCCCTATCCGCATCTCTACGCGGAGTGGCTGGGGCGGTTCATGCGCATTGTCGAGGATTATGTGGCGTGGGAACGCAAACGTCGTGAAGACGCCCGCGTTATTTTCACCGAGCGGCGCGGGTCCTGGGTGTTTCCACTCCCCGATGGTGGAGTGTTCATGTTGCGCGGCCGGGCGGATCGCATCGAGCTCAAATGGGACGGCACCTTTGCCATCATTGATTTCAAAACCGGCAGGGTCCCGGGTGTCAAGGAGGTGGTCAGGGGCTTTTCCCCGCAGTTGACGCTGGAAGCCATGATGCTGATGGAGGCGGGGTTCGAGGATTGCCCGCAGGCCGACAGTGTTCCGGAACTTCTCTATGTTCAGGCTTCGGGTTCCAGAACCCGTTTCAAGGCCAGGGACATCCTGGCGGTGACACGTACCCAGAGGCAAGCCCCCGAGGTCATTGTCGCCCACCATCGGGAAATACTGGTGGGGACAATTCTGGCGTTTTCCTCCGGGAACGCCCGATATGTCTCCCAGCCGAACCCGCGGTTTCCGCCGCTCCATTCCGCTTATACACACTTGGCGCGGGTGGCGGAATGGCGGCTTTCGGCCACGGAGGATGAAGAATGAGCCCGGTTTTCAACGTGCCGGAAGAGACCATCCGTGCCCAGCGCACCGCGTCGGACCCCGCCCTTTCAGCGTGGGTGGCGGCCAATGCCGGAGCGGGGAAAACCAAGGTGCTGGCTGACCGGGTGGTGCGGTTGATGTTGGCGGGAACGCCGCCGTCGCGCATCCTGTGCCTCACGTTCACCAAGGCGGCGGCAGCGGAAATGTCCCTCAGGGTGATTCGCATCTTGAGTGATTGGGTCACGCTCGATGACGCCGAGCTCAGCCGTGCTTTGGAAAAGCTGGAGGGACATCCGCCGGACGCCGACAAACTGGCCGAAGCGCGCCGGTTGTTCGCGCGAGCGGTGGAAACTCCCGGCGGTTTGAAAATTGAGACGCTGCATGCGTTCTGCGAGCGCATTCTGCACATGGCGCCGTTCGAGGCCGATGTCCCGGCGGAGTTCTCCGTGCTCGAGGACGAAACGGCCTCGGAACTGCTGGCCAAGGCGACGGAAATCATGCTGGGCGAAGCGGTGTTGGATGCCGGCGGGCCGTTGTCTCTCGCGTATGCCCATGCCTCGGAAGAAGCAGGCACCCTGGACAAGTTGAAGAGCGTCATTGCCGAGGCGTTGCGCCGCCTGCCCGAACTCACAGCGGCCGGCGGGCGGGAAGTGGCGGTGGCAGCTATCTTCGAGAGATTTGGTATTTCGCCGGATGAGACCATTGAGTCCATCGAGCGGGCCATTATGGACGACGGCCTTTCCACCAATGAAATCCGCGATTTGGCCGATCAGCTGCGCACAGGGAAAACCAACGACAAGGAACGGGCGGACGCCCTCGAACAGTTTTTGGCGGCCGGGACCATCAAAAGCAAGCTGGAGGCGATGGAAAAGGTGTTCTTCACCGGAGAGGGGGAACCGCGTGACGACACCCGCATTGTCAGCAAGAACATGAATCCGCAGGTGAAGGCGGTGCTGCTCGCCGAGCGGGACCGGTTCGGCCAGTTGCGTGATCGGCTGCGGGCGCTGGCTGCATGCCGGCGTACCGACGCTCTGCTGCGGTTGGCCGACCGGGTTTATCAGCTGTTCACCGAGGCCAAAGTGCGGATGTCGGCCCTTGATTTCGACGATCTCATCCGCAAGACGCTGGAGGTTCTGGAGCGGGGCGATACGGCGTGGATTCTCTACAAGCTGGACCGTGGCATTGACCATATCCTGATTGATGAGGCGCAGGATACCAGCCCGGAACAGTGGCGCATTCTGCGACGGATTACCGAAGAGTTCACCGCCGGATCCGGAGCCGCGGGAAACCGGGCGCGCACCGTTTTTGCCGTCGGTGATCTCAAACAATCGATTTACAGTTTCCAGGGCGCCGAGCCGCGCGAGTTTGAAGACAACCGCAAGATATGGTCGAGAATGGCGGAGGAGGCCCGTCAGCCCTTCGCCAACGTGACGCTGAACCTTTCCTTCCGCTCGACTCCGACCATCCTGGAGACCGTCGATACAGTGTTCAGCCTCAGCGAAAATTATCGCGGACTGGGGTTCGATGACGCCGCCGTCGGCACTGTTCATGAAAGCGCCCGCGACACTGAGCCGGGCCTGGTGGAACTGTGGCCCGTCACCGTTGCGGGCAGCGGCGACACCTTCGACATCGAGGAGGGTGAGGACCAGGGCATTGAAGACGAAGAAGCGGGGGTCCAGAGCCCGCGAGCCGGAGAAAACCGGGGAATCGGTCATGACGGGGTTAATGCTGGAACGTTTGAATTTCAAGGTTTTTTCGATACCGATGACGAAAATGGGCCGGGAGGAGGAATGGTCGACGAACCGCCGGCAAGGCCCGAAAAACTGCTGGCCTGGGAGCGGGTCGCCAAGCGTATCGCAGCGGCGATCAACAGCTGGATGGTGCACGGCGACGTCAGCGGCCGACGTTGGAAACCCGGAGACATTCTCATTCTCGTGCGCAAACGCAACTCTGCCTTTGAGGCGGTGATCCGCGCCCTGAAACAGCGGAACATTCCCGTGGCCGGGCAGGATCGCCTGAACATCGCAGCCCATATTGCGGTGATGGATCTGATATCCGCCGGAAGGGCGGCGCTTCTGCCCGAGGACGATCTCACTCTGGCGGAAGCGTTGAAATCGCCGCTGGTGGGGTTGGACGACGCCGACCTGGAACGGCTGGCGGCAAGTCGGCAACCGGGCGTGTCTTTGTGGCGTTCGCTGCACAGTCATGCCGGCGGCGGAGATGATGCGGCAATGAGAGCCGTGATGGCCGTGCGTTCGTGGCAGGAGCTGGCCGCCCACAGAGGCGGGTTCGGTTTCTATTCGGCGCTGTTGGGAGCGGGAGGCGCCCGCGCACTGCTGGTGGCCCGGCTCGGGCAGGAGGCGGCGGATGCGATCGACGCCTTTGTCAGTTTTGCCCGTTCGTGGGAATTCAGCGCAACGCCGTCCCTCGCCAATTTCCTTGCGGCTTTTGAACAGGCGGAACACACCATCAAGCGGGATATGGAAGCGTCCCGCAACGAGGTCCGGGTGATGACGGTGCACGGGGCCAAGGGCCTCGAGGCTCCGGTGGTGATCCTTCTTGACGGTGGCATGGTGTTCTCCGCCAAGGATGCACTCGTCGATGTCCATGTGCCGCAGATGGAGTGCCCGGTTCCGGTGTGGTCGCCGTCAAAACACGAAGACTCGGCGCTCATCGGCGAGTTCCGTTTCCGCATGCGCAATGCCCAGCTGGACGAGCACCACCGCCTGCTCTATGTCGCCATCACGCGGCCGCGGGACAAGCTTGTGATTGCACCTTTTGCCATGGCTTCGCGAAAAAACGTGGCTGAGAACTCGTGGGCCGAAATGATCGGCAAGGGGTTTGTCCATCGCCGCCCGGAACCGGAAACCGTCGATACGCCCTACGGGACCATCACGGTGTGTCGTGACACCCGGGTGCTGCCGAAACAGGAGCCGCGGGCCGCGCCTGAACCGCTGCCGGATGTACCCGGCTGGCTTTATGAAAACCTCGCCGAGGAGCGGGAGCCTGTGCCGCCGCTGCGCCCCTCACGGCTCGGCGCGGCGGAATTCCATGAGCCCGGCGACTCGCGGGAGTCCGTCGTTGAAGCGCGCCGCCGCGCCCACCTGATCCGCGTGCTGTTGCAGCGCCTGCCCGCTGTGGAGGCGGACCGGCGCCTGCACGCGGCGAAAGCGTATCTTGCAGTACGTGCTCCGGCGCTTTCCGAAGAGGAACACAAAACGCTGGCGGAACAGGCGCTGCAGGTGATGGCACGCCCTGACCTGGCGCCGGTCTTCGCCCCGGTTGCGCGCACCGACACGGCGCTGAGCGGCATCGTCGAAGTTCATAACGGCAGCTTTCCGGTGTCGGGGCGCATCGATCGCATGGCGGTTTCGCCGGACTGTGTGTGGATGGTGAGTTTCCGGCCGGATCCGATTCCGCCCGAGGGACGGTCCGGCGTCGGCGCGTCGCGGCGGGTCAAACTGGCGATGCATGTCGCGTTGTTGGAAAAGATTTATCCCGGAAGAACCATACGGGCGTTTCTGCTCTACACCGCGGGGCCGACGGTGATCGAATTCACTCAAGGCGAATTGAGGGCGGCGTTGTGGCCGCAGGACGACGACGAGGCGGAATAAAACCGCGGGATGGCGGCTCCGGCCCGGTTGACAGGGGGGCGCAAAGCGTCAACAATATACCCCTTGAGTTTCCGCACGGGCGCGATATCTCATGGATTCGCCCGTGTGAACGGTTGTGCCGCCGTTGTTCCGGCAAGGCCAACGGGGGCAACCACGTGATTTGGACTATTGAGAGAGGATGATGATTCGATGGCGGTGACGGTAACCGATTCTAATTTCGAGCAGGAGGTTCTGGGTTCGGATATTCCCGTGGTGGTGGATTTCTGGGCGCCGTGGTGCGGCCCGTGCCGGGCGCTCTCCCCCGTTCTCGATCAGCTCGGTGAGGAACTGGCCGGCAAGGTGAAAATCGCCAAGGTCAATGTTGACGAAAACCAGTCCGTCGCCTCCAGCCTGCACATCACCAGCATCCCGGCGCTGTTCATTTTCAAGGGCGGCCAATGCGTCGACAAGCGTGTCGGCGCCGTGCCGAAAACCACGCTCGCCGGCTGGATCAACGGCATCGTCAACGCCTGACGCCGCCGGGCGATGGAGTTCGCCAACCCTGCCCTTCGGGCGGGGCGGATGGTTGCGCCCGGTTGAGGTTAACCTTGCCGGCGGCAGGGCTGTTCAGGGGAGGGCATGATGCAGCGGACGTATGAGTTTACCAGCGAATCCGTGGCAGCGGGGCATCCGGACAAGGTGTGCGACAGGATTTCCGACGAAGTGGTGGACCTCTTCCTGGCCGAGGATCCCAAGGCGCGGGTGGCCTGTGAAGTGCTCGCGACCACCAACCGGGTGGTGATTTCCGGCGAAGTGCGTGGAGCGGAGGCCATTACCGAAGAGCGGGTTCGCCAAAGGGTGCGTGAGACCATCCGGGCGCTCGGCTATACCCACCGGGGGTTCAACGCGGAGGCGGAAATCACCTATCTCCTGCACGAACAGTCACCGGACATCGGGACTAAGGTGGACACCGGCGGCGCCGGGGACCAGGGTCTGATGTTCGGCTACGCCACCGATGAAACCGAGGAGTTGATGCCGGCGCCGCTGGTGTATGCCCACAGGATTCTCAAGCTCCTCGCCGACGCCCGCAAGGGTCCGAAACTGGCCGGCGTGCTGGGGCCCGATGCCAAAAGCCAAGTCACCCTGCGCTATGTCGACGGCAAACCGGTGGGCGTCACCCGGCTGGTGCTTTCCACCCAGCATTTCGACCGGAAACTCAGCTCGGAAGACGTGCGGGAGTTCGTGCGGCCGATTGTGGCGGCCGCGCTGCCCGAAGGCTTCATGCCGCCGGACGATGATTTCTTTGTCAATCCGACGGGGGCGTTCACCACCGGCGGTCCGGAGGCTGATACCGGCCTTACCGGCCGCAAGATCATCGTCGACACCTACGGCGGCGCGGCGCCCCACGGCGGCGGCGCGTTCTCGGGAAAAGACCCGACCAAGGTTGACCGCTCCGCCGCCTACGCCATGCGGTACCTCGCCAAGAATGTCGTGGCGGCGGGGCTGGCGCGCAAGGCGACGCTGCAGGTCGCCTACGCCATCGGCGAGGAAAAGCCGCTCTCCTTTTATGCCGATCTGCACGGGACCGGCACGGTGGACGAAGAGAAACTGGCGAACGTGCTGAAGCAGCAGCTGAATGGCCTGACTCCCCGCGGCATCATCGACGGGCTGGGGCTGGAGAAGCCGATTTACGCCCGCACCGCCGCCTACGGCCATTTCGGCCGCCCGCCCGAAGATGACGGCGGGTTCTCATGGGAGAAAACCGACCTGGCGGAGAAGCTGAAGAAGCTGTTTTGAAGACCGCGGCGTTTCGCGCGGGATTTGCATCGCCGGCCGCGTCATCCTCCGGATCGTGCCGCTCGAGAGTGACGCGGCACCGGTTGGGGAGCAATCCCGGCTAATCCGCCACCTCCCAGTATCCCGAGCGGTCGGAACCGGCGCGACGGATGAGACCGGCATCGCTGAGGCCCTTCAGTTTGCGGGCAACGGTGCGCACCGAGAAACCGGTGGCGGCGGCCAGTTTCCTGTGGGTGAGTGTGGGATCGCCCCGCAGGGCGCTGAGAAATTTCGCGGTGTCGGTTCCTGTGTCACCGTCTGTGCCGTTATCCATGCCATTATCAGTGCCATTATCTGTGCCATGATTGGAGCCGTTTGGCATAGATGTTTTTTCATAATTCAGATTTTTCAACGTCACCACAAAGGTTTGCTCCGTTGAGCGGAACACCGGCGCGGCGTCGGCGGGGTATTGGTCGATGATCTTCCTGAGGCCGCTGCCGCGCCGCTCCATCAGCTTCAGGCGGCTGAAAATATCGCAGAGAATGGGGTTGCGGCGTATCGACGGCACATCGTGAATGTCCAAATCCTGAATGCGCTTGCCGTCGGGCATGCCGCCGGGAGACACGATCTCGAGGCGGTCATCGTACATGTCGACGTGGATTTCACTGCCCCGAATCATGTAATTGCGATGAACGAGCGCGTTCACCAACGCTTCGTGCACCGCCTCGAGGGGATAATCGGGCAGTTCAACCCTGCCGGAGCCGGTCTTTTTCCATTTGACCGACGAGTTGTGACGCACGAATTTCAGGGAGTCGGTGAGCAGGGATATGGCATTGCTCTGGAACTCGTCACTGTCGAGGGCGTCAATGTATAATCCGCCTTTTTTCAAGCCGTTCCAGCGGGTGCAGAAGACCCGGGACTGGTAGATCGGGCATTGATCGGCGAACAGCGCGCCGACGAATGTCAGCGCGTCATGGTCGGAGAGCATGCCGAAAGACCGATAATCCCTCGGTTTCTCCACGCTGCCGCCGGTTTTCTCCTTGTAGGTCGCTTCGAACAGCGTGTAGCTGTAATCGGTGAAGCGGTATTTGGTTTCAATGGCGTCGAAGGTCTGATGCAGGCCTTTCAGAAGCAGCTCGTTGAGAACGGCGGCAGGGGCCACAGCGGATTCGTTGCCGATGCGGTAGTATGCGGCCTTGTTGCCGTCACCGGTGTAATAGTAGGGCGGGTGGCCGCCGCCGGACACCTGCAGCCGCAGAATGTCCTTTCCATCGACGTGAAGCGGTTCCAGCACAATGTCTTTCAGCGCCGGTTCGATCCGCGCCCTGATGAGCTCGCTGACCTTCGCGGCGTCCTGCTGCGGGGATTTTAAACCGGTGACGCGGCCGTCATCGGAGACTCCGAAATAGATGCTGCCGCCGACGCCGTTGGCGAACGCGCTGACGGTCTTCAGCCAACTGCGCGGTCGGTTGGCCTCAACGTCCGACTTGAATTCATATTCCGTTGCTTCCGCAATCAGAAGCTGTGTGAGCGTTGCCATCAAACGGAACTCCCATGTGGACGGCGTCTGGGTGTGCCGGAAAGCCATCAGGCCGCCGGCGGCGGAGTCAGTGACTTTCTACCACAGTTTTAGCGTTTGGAGGATAGGGAAATGCGGCGCGGCCGGCGATTTCGTCTCCCGGCGCATTTTTATGAAAAAACGCGTTTTCCTGTATCGGAAAATGGATTAAACAGCAGGGCGGCGATTGTCCGGCCGGGCGTTTCCGGCGCCCGGGCGGAGGGTCGGTTTTTTCGTGACGCGCCGGTTCACACGGCGCGGCCTTTCCGTTCGCTCAACACAAGAAGAAGAACAGCCATGCCCAAATACCGTTCAGCCACCACTTTCGAAGGACGCAACATGGCCGGAGCCAGGGCTCTCTGGCGGGCCACCGGTGTTGCCGATGCCGATTTCGGCAAGCCCGTCATTGCGGTTGTCAACTCCTTCACCGAGTTCAATCCCGGGCACGTGCACCTCCGGGAGGTGGCGCAGGCGGTGGCCGAAGCGGTGCGCCAGGCGGGGGGAATTCCCCGGGAATTCAACACCATCGCCGTGGATGACGGCATCGCCATGGGCCACACCGGCATGCTCTATTCGCTGCCCTCGCGGGACCTCATCGCCGACACGGTGGAATACATGGTCAACGCCCACTGCGCCGACGCCATGATCTGCATTTCCAACTGCGACAAAATCACCCCGGGGATGCTGATGGCGGCGATGCGCCTGAACATCCCGGCGGTGTTCGTTTCCGGCGGGCCGATGGAGGCCGGCGTTGTGCCCGCCGATACGGCGCTGGGCAAGCTGGACCTCATCGATGCCATGAAGCAGGGCGCCGACCCGTCGGTGCCCGACGCCCAGTCCGACCTGGTGGAGCGTTACGCCTGCCCCACCTGCGGCTCCTGCGCCGGCATGTTCACCGCCAATTCCATGAACTGCCTGGCCGAGGCGCTGGGCATGGCGCTGCCGGGGAACGGCACGCTCGTTGCCACCCATACCGACCGCAAGCGCCTGTTCGAGGACGCAGGGCGGCGGATTGTGGCGCTCACCGAAGCGTGGTACACCCACGAGGACGCCGCGGTGCTGCCGCGGTCCATCGCCACCCGCGAGGCGTTCCTCAACGCCATGGTGCTGGACATCGCCATGGGCGGTTCCACCAACACGGTGCTGCATCTCCTCGCCATCGCCCAGGAGGCGGGGGTGGATTTCACCATGAAGGACATCGACGCCCTCTCCCGCAAGGTGCCGCATCTGTGCAAGGTGGCGCCCTCCACCCAGGTGTTCCACGTGGAGGACGTGCATCGGGCCGGCGGCGTCATCGCCATTCTCGGTGAGCTGGCGCGGGGCGGCCTCGTCAATGTTGACGTGACGAACGTGTTGCAGCAAAAGCTTTCTGAGACGCTGGAGCAGTGGGATATCCGCCGCGGTGCAACGGAGGAGGTGAAGACCTTCTATCGCGCCGGGCCGGCCCGCAAGCGCACGGTGCACCCCTATTCCCAAGGCGAGCGCTTCCCGTCGCTGGATACTGACCGCGTGGGCGGCTGCATCCGTGACATCGCCCACGCCTACAGCGCCGACGGCGGCCTGGCGATTCTCTTCGGCAACATCGCCACCTCGGGCTCCATCGTCAAGACCGCGGGGGTAGCGGCGGAAAACCTGGTGTTCAAGGGCACGGCGCGGGTGTTCGAATCCCAGGAGAGCGCCTCCGAGGGCATTCTGAACGGCACGGTCAAGGCCGGCGACGTGGTGGTCATCCGGTACGAGGGCCCCAAGGGTGGCCCGGGGATGCAGGAAATGCTCTACCCCACCACCTATCTCAAATCCATGCACCTCGGCACCCAGTGCGCGCTGATCACCGACGGGCGCTTTTCCGGCGGCACCTCGGGCCTTTCCATTGGCCACATTTCGCCGGAAGCGGCGAGCAAGGGCGAAATCGCCCTCATCGAAGACGGCGACCCGATTGCCATCAACATTCCCGAGCGGACCCTCACTCTCGAGGTTGCGGAGGCGGAACTCGCCAAACGCCGGGAGGCCATGGAGAAGCGCGCCAGGCCCTGGCAGCCGGAGAACCGCCAACGCGAGGTGTCCTTCGCCCTCAAGGTGTATGCCCATATGGCGATGAGCGCCGACGTCGGCGCCGTGCGCAACAAGGCGTTCATCGAGTGAACCACACCACCGGGGTGCGGGCGGTATACCGGTGAGGGATTCCGGTGGGGAGTGGACGGGTTTGCCCTGTTGCCGCATGCTCCACCGGTGGAAATGTCTCACCCTCGGAGCGGCGCCGGCGGCGGAACTGCAACCGGCAGAGGGGGCGGTTTCGTCCATCGTGTTCACCAAAACCCCCGGGCCCACTCCCGCCGCTGTCGCGAGTGGTGCAAATGTATTGCGGGTGTCACACATTCGTGATACATTCCGGCCAAACCTCATGTGAAGGGAGGCTCGATCCATGGCCAAAACAGCGGTCATCAACGTGCGCACGGAACCAAGCATCAAAGCCCAAGCGGAAGCCCTGTACAACAGCATGGGCGTGTCGCTCTCCGATGCCATCAACATGTTCCTGTACAAATCCATCGACCATCGGGGGCTTCCCTTTGAGCTCTGCCGTGAAATCCCGAATGCCGAAACCCTTGCGGCGATGAAAGAAGCGGGCGATATCGCCGCCGGGAGGGTTCCGGCAAAGTCCTATTCTTCCTTCAGGGAAATGCTTAACGAAACGCTTGCTGAAGACGCAGAGGAATGAGTCTTGGGCGAAACGCTGGAATTGAAGCAAACCACTCAGTTCAAAAAAGACTTGCGCCGCATGGTGAAACGCGGCGCAGACATGAATTTGCTCGATGAAGTCATTTCGCTGTTACTGGAACGGAAACAGCTCCCCGACAAATACCGTGACCACCCCTTGAGTGGGGACTGGGCAGGGTATCGTGATTGTCACGTGTTGCTGGACTGGCTGTTGATTTACATGATAAATGATGACGCACTGATTTTGACGGCAACCCGCACCGGGACGCACAGCGACATTTTCCAGAGATAGAAGCAAAGCCATCCGCGGTCGATACACTTTTCGGGTTCGCGCCAAGCCTTCTGCCTACAGCGCTTTCATCACCTCCAACAACTCGTGGTAGTCGGTGACATTGTGGTATTTTACGCCCGCTGTGGAAAACTCATTGAACAGCTTTTTTGCGCACTCGATTTTGTTTTTCTCAATCGGGCGCAGATCCAGACTGTCCATCGAGCCCTTGGTTTCGGCGATGAAGAAAATGTGTTTCACGGCGCCCTGATGGAAGGCTATGGCCCAATCCGGGGAGTAGTTGCCGACGGGGGTCGGGATGGAAAAGCCTTTCGGACCGGCGGGCAATTTGGCGAACACAACCACCTCGTCGGCGGTGTCCACATCTTCGGCGAACCTGCGCTCGATACTGTCCGCGGCGGTTCCGTCGGTGAATACGTAATCCTGTATGGCTTTCTTCGCGAGGTACGCCTTGTTGTAACCCTCCGAACTCCGGCCGACGTTGAAGATTTGCTGTGTGTACGGCGGTTCGGCGCTGGGCCGATACGTCACACACTCAACAATCACGTCGGCCTTTTGGTTGTTGATTTCTTTGATGACTTTCCGGATAAACTCTTCCGGATTCCGTCTGAACATCTGAAGCGCCACCGGGTTTTTTTCTTTCAGGCGGTTGAGAATCACCGCCACCGTCCGGCGGGTGAGCGTCGTGCCTTCGGCGATTTTTCCGATGAGGTCATAGGTCACCGAACCGCCCCCGACGTCAGGGAGTGTTTTGGTGCGGGAGCGCGAGATATCGAAGGATACTCCGCTTTGTTGGCCGACGGTGAGCGTATAGGTAAGCTCGGTGACAGACAATCCAGCGGCGAGGGCGGCGACGGTGTTTTCTATCAGTTGTGTGCTTTTAAACTCGACCGTATACGCATAACGGTGGTTGATTCTGTTCCAAAGCTCCTGAAACTCCGGCTTCCAGAAATTGTCGTTGAGCGGGTTGGCCTTGACGATTGTGTCGTGGCCGTTCTCCGCCATGGTGTTCAGCACGCTTGGGTCAAAGATGCTCTGCACCAGCTGGTGAACGGTTTCGGCATAAGGGGCGATTTCCGCTTTCATCGGGGCGAAATCGCCTGTTTCGGCGGCGGCGCGATAGGCGGTGGTGACGCCGCCGTTGTCATCCACGTAGTCATTGCGAACGAGGTAGTTGTAGATTACTGTCGCTTCCTGAGAGGTCAAAGAATGCGCCTTTCCGCCGACCGTTACGGTTTTGCCCGTAAAATACTCCACGCTCGCCCTGGTCGGACGCTCGTACAAGTCCTCCCTGATTCTGCTTTGCAAATCCGTGACAAATCCGGCGTAGCTTTCGCTGGCGATGACCGTCAATTTGTTGATATCGTGGACGACGGTTTCACCGCATTCGTCGGCATCCTGCCGGTCTCCCTCCTTGTTGACGCACAGGCGCAAGCCGCGCCCGACTTCCTGCCGCTTGGCGGTGGCGTTGTCCGAATGTTTCAATGTGCAAATCTGGAACACGTTGGGGTTGTCCCAGCCTTCCCTCAGCGCCGAGTGCGAGAAAATGAAACGCGTCGGCTCGTCGAAGGAAAGCAGACGTTCCTTGTTTTTCAAAATCAAATCATAAGCCGAAATATCATCGGAAAAGTCACTGCCGCGCTTGATGGCACTGTTGACCGCGGTGCCCTGTTTGTCGACGGAAAAATAGCCTTCATGGGCAGCGGCCGTGTCGTATTTCGTCAGATACTCCTGGTATTTCGAAGGGAGTAGTTCCAGGCGCTCATTCAGAGCCGCAACGTATTCTTCCTCAAAGATTTTCCCGTATTCGCCGAGTAGTTCCTCCCTGTCTTTTCCGTATTGGCGGTATTTCGACACTTCGTCGATGAAAAACAGTGACAGGCACTTGATGTCCTGCTGGTACAGCTTCTCCTCCTTGTCGAAGTGGGACTGGATGGTTTCGCGTATCTGAATCCGGCGGATATGACTCTCATTGACATTGCCGACGGCTTCACCCACCGCGAGGGTTCCGCCGTTGGAAAAGGTCACCGTCCCGTTGAAGGGGTTCACATCGGTGATGGACAAACCCTTGTATTCCTCCAGCTTTCCGGAGGCCACGAACACGCTGTCGCCGATCCCGAGAATCTGCCGCTCGCGCTTGATGCCGCTTTGATGCTGCACCTCGAATTCCAGGCGGGCGCGGGGCGGCTTTTTCCGGTCGAGGACGATTTCCTCCAGGTAGAGGTACCGGTCGGCGCCGCGCAGGTTCTTGATTTCAAAGCCCTTCACCTCGATTTTTTTGACAAGTTTTTTCTGAAACGCGTCCAGCGCATCAAGAACATAAACGAGATTGTGGGAGGTTTTGTGGGTGGCGGAATAGTTTACTGAAAACAGCGAACCGAACCCTTCCCGCAGAGCGGTTTGGGTGGAGCTGCCGCCCATTTTCTGCGGTTCGTCCAAAATGATGATCGGCCGGTTGGCCCTGATGACGTCAATCGGGCAGCGGGAGCCGAATTCATCGCGCTTGGAATAAATGATGCGCGCCGCCTTGTCACCGCCCTTGCCGTCAACGTTTTTTGCTTCGTTGAAAGAAGTGGCGAAAGCCTGGATGTTGATGATCATCACGTTGATGCCGGAACCGCTGGAAAACTCGTCCAGCAGATGGAGATTTGAGGAACTGTAGACAAAATAACGCGCCTTGAGGCCATAGAGGTCCATGAAGTGTTCCTGCGTGACTTCGAAGGATTTCTTCACCCCCTCGCGGATGGCGATGGACGGCACGACAACGATAAACTTGCTCCACCCGTAGCGCTGATGGAGTTCAAACATGGTCTTGATATACACGTAGGTTTTGCCGGTGCCGGTTTCCATCTCCACATCGAGGCTGACCGCGCCAATCCCCTTGACCAGGGTGGAGGAAAGCTTGATGTTGTTTGCAGTTTGCACGTCGCGGATATTGGCGAGAAGCTCACTCTCCGAGAGTTCCAGCGGCGCGTTGCGATAGCCGGTGTCCGGTTCATCGGCCTCATCATCGGGAAGCCGCAGATCCAACAGCCTGTCGCCCAAGCCGGTATCACGCCGATATTTCATGTGGCCTTGGTTCGATTGGCCGTTAAACACGTTGACCACCGATTCCACCGCATCGGTCTGGAACTGCTGTATCTTGAACTTGAATTTCATCAGTGCCCCTCCCGGTGGTTCCGCAACAGTCATCACAACACCTTCGTCAGTGTCGAGGGGCTGTAGGTTTTGAATATCTGTTCGAAGTTCACCAGTGTGCTGTCGGAGGCGAAGCTGTGGTCGCGGAACACCGCGTAGTACGGCCGGTCCTTGGCAATCGCCGTCACCACCGCGTCCGTTACGCTTTCAAAGCAGGCGACAAGATACTTGCCCCTCACATAGTAGACCGGCCGACCTTCCACCTGTTTCAGTTCGATTTTACTGGAAGGCGGGATGCCGAAGTCGAGCATGACCTGAAACAGCAAATCCTCCGCCGTGCGGTCACTCTTGATGTTGTCCACGAGGCCGTCAAAGCTGAACTCCGGCGAGGCATACTCCTGCGGCGTGTAGTAAACGTCTTTCAGGTTGCTGCTGTCGAGCTTCAGGACGCGGAAACCGAAATCCGGCAGTGGAGTAGTGGAAGATTCTCCAGAAGATAGGCCACCCCCCCCCCCTGG
>JAISTL010000187.1 GCA_031272615.1 Methylobacteriaceae bacterium
GTCTCAGGACGGTCTGACGCCCCGGGAGCAGCTCAACGAAATCGCCGAGGCGGTGGCGCAACTGAATCACGACCAGCAGCGCCGCTGGCGGAAGCTGAAATCCGCCCTGAAAAAGGAGCGTATCGTTTTTGCCGACCCCTCGGATTTGACCCGGCGGGACAAACGCTGGATTGAAACATATTACATGGACAACCTGTTTCCGGTGTTGTCCCCCCTTGCCGTCGACCCGGCGCATCCGTTCCCGTTCATCCCCAATCTCGGCCTGTCCATCGCCCTGCATCTCACGCCGTCAAAGAAGGGCGGCAAACCCATCAACGCCCTGATCCGGCTTCCGGCCAATTCGCCGCGGGTGGTCCGGCTGCCCGAGAACGGCAAAACCACCCGGTTCATTCTGCTGGAACAGCTGGTGGTTCTTCAGGTCAACCGCCTGTTCCCCGGTTATACCGTGGACGGGCAGGGGGTGTTCCGGGTTATCCGCGACACCGACATCGACATGGAGGAAGAGGCGGAAGACCTGGTACGCGTGGTGGAAAGCGCCCTCAAAAAGCGCCGCCGCGGCAATGTCATCCGCATGGAGGCCGACGCCGGAATGCCCGGGAGCCTCAGGGAATTCCTGGCCAAGGCCCTGATGGTCACCCCCGACGAAGTGTTCATCCACGAGGGCATGATCGCTTTGCGCGACCTGTCGCAACTGGTTGCCGTCGACCGCCCGGACCTCAAGTTTCCGCCCTATATCCCCCGCTTCCCGGAGCGCATCCGCGAGAAAAGCGGCGATTGCTTCGCCGCCATTCGTGACAAGGATTTCATCGTCCACCATCCCTATGAGTCCTTTGACGCGGTGGTGCAGTTCCTCAATCAGGCCGCCCGGGACCCGGATGTGGTCGCCATCAAGCAGACCCTCTATCGCACCTCCTCGGATTCGCCCATCGTCAAGGCGCTGATGGAAGCGGCGGAAGACGGCAAGTTCGTCACCGCCTTGGTGGAGCTCAAGGCGCGGTTCGACGAGGAAGCCAATATCCGCTGGGCCCGCAACCTGGAGCGCGCCGGGGCGCAGGTGGTGTTCGGTTTCCGCGAACTGAAGACCCACGCCAAGCTGTCATCGGTGGTGCGCCGCGAAGGGGGCGGGCTGGTCACCTACTGTCATGTGGGAACCGGCAATTACCACCCCATCAACGCCAAGATTTATACCGACCTTTCGTATTTCACCAGTGACCCGGCCGTCGGCCGCGATGTCAACCGCATCTTCAATTTCATCACCGGTTACGCGGAACCGGCGCAGCTGGAACGCATGGCGCTGTCGCCGGTGACGCTGCGCAGCTCCATGGCCGAGCACATCCGCGAGGAAATCGCCCATGCCCGCGCCGGGCGCCCGGCGTCGATATGGCTGAAGTGCAATTCGCTGGTTGACCCGGAGATGATTGACCTGTTGTATGAAGCCGGCGGCGAAGGGGTGAAGGTTGACCTCATCGTCCGCGGTATCTGCTGCCTGAGGCCGGGAATTCCGGGGCTTTCCGAAAACATCCGGGTCAAATCCATCGTCGGCCGGTTCCTGGAGCACAGCCGGGTGTATGTGTTCGGCAACGGCCGGCCGCTGCCCAATCCGGACGCGCACGTGTACATCGCCTCCGCCGACCTGATGCCGCGCAATCTTGACCGCCGGGTGGAGGTGATGCTGCCCATCACCAATCCGACGGTGCATCAACAGGTGCTGGACCAGATTATGGTGGCGAATTTGCTGGACAACCAGTCCAGTTGGGCGGTATTGCCGAGCGGCGCCAGCGTGCGCGTCATTCCCGACCCACGGGAAAAACCGTTCAACGCGCAGAACTATTTTATGACGAACCCCAGTCTTTCGGGGCGCGGCAAGGCCCTTCGCCTTTGGCGCCCGCGGGAACTGGTGAAGGATATGGGTAAGCAGGACAATTGAAATGATCGCACGCAGAACTTCCGAGTTTATTCCCGTCGGTATCGTCGACATCGGCTCCAACTCGGTGCGCCTGGTTGTCTACGAAGGTGAACTACGGGTTCCCGCCATCATCCATAATGAAAAGGTCATGTGCGGATTGGGCCGCAACGTCATGATCACCGGGATGCTGGAAGAGGAAGGCATGGCGTCGGCCATGGCCGCCATCGCCCGCTTCAGGAACCTGTGCGAGTTGATGCGGGTGGATTCGATCCGCATCATCGCCACGGCGGCGGTGCGCCAGGCCCGCAACGGCAAGGATTTTCTGGAGAGAATCCGGGCTTTCTGGGATGTTCCCATCGAGCTCATCTCCGGCGAGCGGGAAGCGCATCTCTCGTCTCTCGGCATTCATTCCGGCTTTTTCCGCCCTGACGGCGTTGTCGGGGACCTCGGCGGCGGCAGTTTGGAACTCGCGCGCGTCACGCCGGAGAGCGTCGAGCCGGGAGTGAGCCTGCCGCTGGGCGGTCTGGCCTTGCGGGATCTCTCATCCAATTCGCCCAAGGAAGCGGAAAAGATCACCGAAAAGGAACTGAAAAAAGCCGAAAAGCAGATAGAGGGCATGAAGGGCCGTTCTTTTTTCTGCGTCGGCGGCACTTGGCGCGCCATCGCCCGCATGCACCAGAATGTCACGAAGTATCCGGTTTATTTCATGCACGGCTACGCCCGGAAGCGCGAGGAAATGCTGGATTTCCTCAAGGACATCGAGAAGGGCGGCGATGCCGTCAACAAGGCGACGGAAGAGGTGGATGACGAGCGCAAGCCGCTCATCATTTACGGCGCCTTGGTTTTGCGCGAGTTGCTCAAGCAGGGCAAACCCGAGGACGTGCTGATTTCCGCCACCGGTGTGCGTGACGGGGCCATGTTCGAGGCCCTGAACACCGAGGTGCAGGCCATCGACCCGTTGAGCGACGCGGTCGAGCGCCTGAGTCGTTTGCGCTCCCGCTCGGTGCGCCACGGTTACGAGCTCTTCCAGTGGGCCAAAACCTTCATCGACTCCCTCGGCCGGGACCCGGTGCCCTTCCAGGATCGCCTGCTGTTCAACGCCTGCCTCATCTCCGACATTTCCTGGCGCGCCCATCCGGATTACCGCGCCGACCACGCCACGGCGATTGTGGAATACGCTTATTTCCTGGGCCTTTCCCATCCGGAGCGGTGCTTTCTGGCCCTCTCGTGTCATTGCCGCTACAACGGCGCCAATGATTACGACCATGCCCCGGCGGGCCTGCGCAAGGTTGTCGGCGACAAACTGGGGGATTTCGCCAAGCTGTCGGGCGCGGTCAACCGTGTCGCCTACGGGCTTTCGGTGGGAATGCCGGATGTGCTGTCGCGCACGCCCATGGTGTATAACGGCGGCAAAGTCGTCCTCACGCTTCCCCGGGAATTCGAGCAGCTCGCCAACGGCCGTCTGATCAGCCGGTTCCGCCAGTTGGGCAAGCTGTTGAAAATCCCGGTGACCATCGATATGCACTCGTGAACCGATGAAAGACCCGGGAGCGGATTTCGCTCCCGCCCGTGAACCCGCCTGACACACCGCCATGTTCCGTTATTTCGAAAAACTGGTGGATCCCTATCCGCCCGAAAAGCCCGTGATTCCGCCGAAGACGTTCTTCGCCTTCATCTGGCGGCTGATCGACGGCATGCGGCTCTATCTGTTTCTCATCATGGTGCTGTCGGCGCTGCTCGGCGCCTTTGACGCCGCGCTGTTCGCCATCATGGGCTACGTGGTGAACTGGCTCGCCGATATCCGTCCGGACACCCTGTGGAATGCCCGCGGCTGGACTCTGCTGGCCGTCTCGCTGCTGGTGCTGCTGGGCGCGGCGTTGACCCTGGTGGCCAATCTCTACCGTCTGCAGACGTTGGCGGGCAATTTCCCCATGCGTCTGCGGTGGAAGTTCCATCGTCTCATTCTTGAGCAAAGCATGGATTTCTTCCAGGATGAATTCGCCGGCCGCGTGTCGGCCAAGGTGATGCAGACGGCGCTGGCGGTGCGCGAGGTGTGCTTTCAGGTGGCCGATATGGCCGCCTATGTCGGGGTGTATTTCGTCACCATGCTGATGGCGGTGGCCGCGTTCGATCCGCGCCTTCTGCCGCCCTTCATCATCTGGCTGGTCTTTTACGGCGGGCTCCTGTGGTGGTTTGTGCCGCGCCTCGGCCGGGTGGCGCAGAACCAGGCCGACGCCCGCGCTCTGATGACCGGACGGGTCACCGACGCCTACACCAATATCATGACCGTGAAACTCTTCGCCCATGCCGGGCGCGAGGCCGGGTACGCCCGGGAATCCATGGAGGAGTTCATGGTCCACGTCTATCGTCAGATGTATCTGGCGAGCCTCTATGAGAGTTTGGTGAGCCTGGTCAACAAGCTGCTGTTCCTCGGCACCGGCGGAGTCTCGTTGTGGTTGTGGAGCACCGGGGAGGTCGGCGCCGGGGCGGTGGCGGCGTCCGTCGCCATGTCCCTGCGCATCGACGGCCTCTCCCAGTGGGTGATGTGGAACATGATCGGCCTGTTTGAAAACGTCGGCACCGTGGCCGACGGCATCAACACGCTGACCCGTGTCCCCAGTATCGCCGACCGGCCCGCCGCCGTTCCCCTCAGGGTGAGCGAGGGCGACGTGCGGTTTGAAAACGTGCGTTTCACCTATAACGGCGTCAACCGTGAGCCGGTGATCAAGGACTTGTCGCTGCATGTGCATCCGGGAGAAAAGATTGGCCTGGTGGGGCGTTCCGGCGCCGGAAAATCCACGCTGATCAATCTTCTGCTGAGGTTTTACGATGTGGACAGCGGCCGCATTCTCATCGACGGCCAGAACATCGCCGAAGTCACCCAGGAATCGCTGCGGGCGGCCATCGGCATGGTTACGCAGGATACCTCGCTGCTGCACCGCTCGGTGCGCGAGAACATCCTCTACGGGCGTCCCGACGCCGGAGAAGACGCCATGCGCGCCGCCGCCCGCCGCGCCGAAGCCGATGAATTCATTGAGAACCTGTCGGATCCGTCGGGGCGGCGGGGTTATGACGCCCATGTCGGCGAACGGGGGGTCAAGCTGTCCGGCGGGCAGCGCCAACGCGTCGCCATCGCCCGTGTCATGCTCAAGGACGCGCCGATCCTGTTGCTGGACGAGGCGACGAGCGCCCTGGATTCCGAGGTGGAAGCCGCCATCCAGCAGAGTCTCTATCAGTTGATGGTGGGCAAAACCGTCATCGCCATCGCGCACCGGCTGTCCACCATCGCGGCGCTGGACCGCCTGATTGTGCTGGACAAGGGGCGCATCCTGGAGCAGGGTACCCACGCTGAACTGCTGGCGCTCGGCGGCCTGTACGCCCGCCTGTGGGAGCGGCAGAGCGGCGGATTCCTCGGTGATATGGCCGAGGACGCCCTTGTGGGCGGATTACGCAGAGAATAACAAGGAGAACCTGTCAGCATGAGTATGGTCGACAACAGACTGAAAGAACTGGGCGTCACCCTTCCGACCCCGGCCAAGCCGATTGCCAATTATGTGCCCGCCGTCATCACCGGGAACCAGCTGGTGGTGTCCGGGCAGT
>JAISTL010000246.1 GCA_031272615.1 Methylobacteriaceae bacterium
CTCCGAAATGGAAACACCGGTCTGTTGCAGTTTCTGGGACAGAGTCAGCTGGTTTTTGCTCTTGTTGATTTCTTCCAGCTCTTTGATTTTTTTGGCGACGGCTTCGCGACTCTTTTCCAGCCCCAGAGTGTTCCGGGCGCCTTTTCCTCCGGCCTCAATAATAGCCTTTCTGCGCAATTCCGCCTGGCGTTCGTCCTTCATGTACGTGAAGAACGCCACGATGCCGATACCGACCGCCAGCGCTGCAAAAGCTAAAACGAGAAGTGGTAATACAACTCCAGAACTCATGGCCCTTATGTCTCTTTCTGTGTCTTTTTCCGCTCCGGAAAGCTCAAATATTGCTTCCCGAAGCCGAACGCCGATTCAGTGTGCTCCCCGACCCGCAACACCAAGGAATGAACGTCGACGAAGCTTGAAACACGTTGGCATCCGGCTTCTGTGTTCGACGCTTTGCACCCTCCGGCCTCGTTACATTTCCGGCTGTTGGCTGGTTCGGCCACACTACCGGGAAAAGGTTTAAATCAGGTTTCGGCGAACCGCCGAACACCGGCAGCTACCGACTCCTGTGCATAGGGTTTAGTGGATGAAACGATGAATTCCAGCCACATTACGCGTAATCTACAATCCTTCTCAATACCTCCACCAAGTTTACACGGGATTCCTCAGATTATCAAATAATTTTAATGTGCTATCTAGGAAAAACCATCTAAAGGTTAATGGTGCGATACGCTGAAATGGTTAAAAATAAAGAAAATAACACGGTTTTTGAGGTTACGCACATTTTAGAAAACCCACACTTTTTGTTGACGATGCAGCGATTCAGCGCGTCTTGAGTCCTTCTTCGTAACCCCCAATCCTCGTTTCGCAGCTCCGAACACTGTAACGCAAGTCACACCCCACCGGTTTACCCATTCGGCAATACCTCCCCGCGCCGAAAACCGAAATCACCGGCAGCATAAGCATTTCATATCGATTCAACCGCATAACACAAATCGACTGAACGCAGGCTGAAAAAGCCGCCCTCTGCATCGGCGGACATGCCGGTTTCGCGGCGACCGATGCAACGACGCGCATTACCGTCGGTATTAACCTTAATATAACGTTTCCCGGCCTTCATGAAGGAGAGAGGCGGTGGTGTCCTCGATAGTCCGTTGTACCTGCTCCAAAAATGCGTCGCGATCAATGCCGGCCGGAATCACCGGACAGAACTCCACCAGAATGACGCCACGGCGGCGGATCAATTTTCGCCTGGGCCAGAAGAGCCCCGAATTCAATGCCACCGGTTGGCAGGGTACCTTGAGCAGCCGATACAACATCGCCACCCCGCGTTTGTAATCCGGCGGCGCCCCCGGCGCTTTGCGGGTACCTTCCGGGAAAATGACCAGTTGTTGATTTTCGGCCAGCGCCCGCTTGGATTTCTCAACCATCTCCCGCGCCGACAGTTCGCCGCTTTGCCGGTTGACGCCGATGCAGCCGATTTTGGCCAGATACCACCCGAAGAACGGAATCCACATCAGTTCACGTTTCAGGATGAAGACCGGCGACGGCAGCACTGTGAACAACGCGAAGGTTTCCCAGAAGGATTGATGTTTGGAGGCCACCAATATACCGCCGGCGGGAATGCGTTCGGTGTGCCGGAATTCGGCATCCACACCGACGACAAGCCGCAGCAGTGCCAGACTGGAACGGGCCCAACGGCGGGCGATTTCGGCGACAGGGGGGCGCGGACCGAGCAAAGCCGGGGAAAACACCACCATCCACAGGATCAGGTTGGAATAAAACAGGATGTTGAAAACAATCGCTCGAACAAACACCATGAGCCGGTTCCCGACAGACAAGCAAACGTGCATCGCTTCTCTTATGCACGTGAGTCCGGCTGTTTTGCAAGTGTTATGCTCAGGCAACCGCTCGGGATGCGCGAGCCTTGGCGTAGAGATATTTCAGATATTCGGTTCCCATCAGTCTGAAAACCCGGAGGCTGCTCCACCAGTGTCGGGTATCGACATTGGGCGACGCGACCGGATAAGGAATGATGCGGACATTCGTCAAGGTATGCCGGATTTCCGTGAGTGCCCGGGGCATATGGTAATTGGAGGTGACGACGATGAGAGACGAAAAGCCGTTTTTCCGCACCCATTCCATTGTTTCCCTTGCATTGCCGGCGGTGTTGGCCGCTTGGTAATCCAAATCGACGCAACAGCTGATACGGTCCTTATAGGCCGGGAATCGCCGTCGCAATTCGGCCATATCGGTTCCGGCATAGACGCCTGAAATCAACAGACGCCGGCCGCTGCCGGACGACAGCAACCCGAAGGCTTCCGCGATACGATCCGCTCCCCCGGTCAAAACGACAATGCCCTCCACCTCCCTCTCGTCCGCGGGAGCGAGAGAGTTGACGATGTGGGAGAAAGAAAGGAATCCGACACAGAAACCGGCAAGGAGGGCGCACAAAACGCCGCGGACCACCGCACGGATGCCCCGCGAAATCGTTTCTCCCCGCCGGGAGAGAACGCTTTCCAGATTGTAGTGCTCTGTCGTCGACACCATTGCGCCCTTGAATCGCTTATCGTGACGGGCACTATAAGGCATAATTGTAATGGAATTGTGAAAAGCGGAATTGAAAACTTCCGGTTCGTGAACGGCTCTCAACCGGCAGAATCAAGGGACGTGACCCGTTTTGCCGCATATGGTTTACAGAGTTGTCTTGCTCAGGTACCCGCGCACCGTCAGGCGGGAGACGACTCCGGTCAGCAACGCGACGATGATGGCGATGAACAGAACGATCACCACTCCACGACCGTTGACATTGAGGGTGCCGAACATATGTTCCATCTGCATGCCGGCCGCGGTGGCGCGAATTGACGGCGACAGAAAGCCCAGAAGCGCCCAGAAGGCCACAGCCCACGCGGCCCCCCACAGGCTGCCCTTCAACCCCAGTTGAAAGAACCGGTGTTGAAACTCCCGGGCGATATACTCGTTGGTGGCGCCGACAAAATGCAGCACTTCCACAACTTCGCGGTTTCCAACCATGGCGCCGCGGGTGGCGAAGGTCACGGCAAGCCCCGTGGCAATGAGCACCAGCAGCACGATTCCCGCGCCGATCAACACCACCGTGTTGGCCATGGCGGCGAACAGCCGAAGAAACTGATTATGGTCGTTGAGGTTGGCATTGGGGACCTGCTCGGCGAGCTTTCGGCGCAATTCACTGAAATCGGGTTTGCTGTCCCGGACTATTTTGACGGTTACCATGCGCGGAATCGGAAGTTCTTTCACCGATGGCCCGGTTCCCAGCCACGGCTCCAGCAGCTTGAGGGATTCCGCCTCGCTGAATACCTGAGTATCCACCACCTCGGGCAGTTCCCTGGTCAGGGCGACGGTGCGGGCGATATCCTGATCCATGTCGCGTTGTGCTGTCGGGCGGATTTGGATGGTGATTTCCCTGGAGACGTCGGAGCGCCAATCTTCCGACACGGCAGCCATCTGTTCGGCGCCGACGGCGCAAAGAGCCGCGAGAAAGGTCAGAATGGCAATCACGGCGGCCAAAGCGCGGCCGGAACTGGAGTCGATAGGCACCAACGGCGCATTTCGGCGCAGCGTCTCCCGGGTTTTATCCCGGGGTCCAAACAGGCCGTTGCCGATGGTCGAAAACCAACCCATTGTTCACTCGTCGATATAAAGGCGCCCCTGATCCAAAATCAGCCGCCGCACATCCACCTGTTCCATGAGGGAAAAATCATGGGTGGCGATGACGACGGACGTTCCGAGGCGGTTGAGTTCGATGAAAAGTCGCAGCAGGCGGCGGGCCAGAGGCGGGTCGACATTTCCGGTCGGCTCATCGGCCAACAGCAGATCGGGCCGCGAAATCAGCGCGCGGGCAATGGCCGCTCGCTGCTTTTCTCCGCCCGACAGCACCGGCGGCAACACATGCATCCGCTCGCCGAGACCGACCCAGCGCAGCAGTTCCACCACTTCGCTGTGATAACGGGATTCATCCTTGCCCTGTACGCGCAGCGGCAGCGCCACATTCTCGTAGGTTGTGAGGTGGTCAAGCAGGCGGAAATCCTGAAACACCACTCCCATCCGTCGTCGCACATCCGTCAGTGAATCGTTGGAAATTCCGCCGACATCCCGCCCGAACAGCGACAGCAGACCTCTGGTCGGCTTCAGTGACAGCAAAATGAGGCGCAACAGGGTGGTCTTTCCCGCCCCCGATGGCCCCGTCAGAAACTGGAAAGAATTGGGTTCAATGGAAAAGGTGAGGTCATGCAACACTTCTTCGCCGGTGCCGTATCGTACACCAACGTTTTCAAAGTGCACCACCGGAGGGGTCGTGTCCACACGGCCGTACCCCAAAGATGCCTGTTCCGTCACCAGGTTCAAGCCCTCCAATATTGTTTTGTGTCCGGCGGTCGTGAACGCCGGTCCCGCCTTCCCGACACTGTCGCCCGGGACGTGTTCCGCTCAAGAATACCCCATTCATGATGAAATTTAAGTAAATAATTTGATTTGTAACCTTCTTGCACTGTGCATGGCACGTATTCCGGGGTTGCTAAATAACGAAAACCACACCATTATGCCCATCCGCGCGGGCCGCCGGTCTTAAGTCTTCCGGGCGCGGCAAGGAGGGCGCAAAGGGGATGTGACATGGCCGACGAACGGGATAATTCAGGTCTTCCGGCAATTCGTATTTTGTTTGACGAAAAGACGATTGCACAAAAGATCGATGCCATGGCGAAGGAAATAGCGGCGGCCGATACCCACAATCTCCTCGTCGTCGCAGTGTTGAAGGGCAGCTTCATGTTCGCCGCGGACCTGATTCGCGGCCTGCACCGCGCCGGGCTGTCACCGCTGGTGGAGTTCATCCATCTCTCCAGTTACCTGACCGGCAAGGTGTCCAGCGGTCATGTCACGATTTTGCGCGATGTCGACAATGACGTGCGGGACAGGGATGTGCTGCTGGTGGATGATATTCTTGAATCCGGCCGCACGCTGGCCTTCGCCAAGGATCTCTTTGTGGCGCGCGGCGCCCGCCGGGTGCTGACGGCGGTGCTTCTCGAAAAGCCCCACAAGCGCGCCGTCAACATTCACGCCGATTTTGTCGGTTTTCGCTGTCCCGATGTGTTCGTGGTCGGGTACGGCATGGACGTTGCCCATTCCTACCGCCAGCTCCCCTTTGTCGGCGTGTTGGATTATCTGGATACCGAACCGTCGCTGTTCGACGAACCCCGATAGGGAAGCGCCGCGAGGAAAAGGCACAGATGGCGTACATTCTGCTGGTGGATGACGAAGACTCCATACGGGAATTGTTCCGGCAGGCTCTGGAACTGGATGGTCATACAGTGGAGACGGGCATTGACGGCAATGACGGCTTGGACATTCTCCACTCCCGTGAGGGCGCCTTTGATTTGATGCTGTCGGACATCTTCATGCCGGGCATGGACGGCATCGCTTTGGCCCACGAGGCCAAACGCGCCTTTCCGGAGCTCCGCATTGTCCTGATGACCGGTTTCGCCGGGCAGCGCGAACGCGCAAAGGAGCTGGAGGAAGTGGTCATCGACGTGCTTTCCAAGCCGTTTTCCATCGGTGTACTGCGGGAAACCGTCCGCCGTGTGGTGAACCTGCCCGCAACTCCGGCGTCCGCGGCAATACTTCCCTGACACAAAAAAGCTGTTGCCGCACGGGCGGCAACAGCTGTTCAGCGATCAGGCTCATAAACGCGGTTGAACCGGCCTCGGGAGTCAGCACCCCCTGCAACCGCTGGAAAAGCGATCACAACTTGTCTTTGGTGACGAGGTTGACGCCGGTGTCGACAACGGTTTCACCCTTGTAGCCGCCCGCCAGCACATCGGCGGCGCACTTCAGGCCGAGATAGCCCATGGCTTCCGGGTTCTGGGTCACGGCGGCGATGAGCGAGCCGCCCTTGATCAGGTTGCGGATGGAGTCGGAATTGTCGAAGCCGACGCCGATAATCTTGTTGCCGTCTTCTTGGATGGCATTGCCGACGCCGGTCGTTGTGCCTTCATTGGTGCCGAAAATGCCGACAACGCCGTCGGTGATGTAGTTCGCGGCGATATCGCGGGACCGGGCCACATCACCCTCGCTGTACTGCGTCGGCAGGATTTCGAACTTGGTGCCTTCAAAAGCGGAGCGGAAGCCGGCTTCGCGGTCCACCACCGACTGGGTGGCGGAGTTGACGTTGACGATGCCGATTTTACCGGATTCGATGCCCTTGGCCTTCAGGGCCTTCAGCATTTCCTCACCGCCCGATTTGCCGGCGGCCTTGTTGTTGGTGGTGAAGGTCGCCACCGCGGGGAAATCCGCCGGAGAGTCGACATAGACGATTTTGACGCCTGCGGCATCGGCTTCCTTGAGCGCGGCGGAAATGGCCGTCGGCCCGTTTGCGGCCACCACAATCACCTTCGCGCCCGCGGCGACGGCGTTGTTGACGATTTCGATCTGCTTGGCATCATCCTTGATGTCCGGGGCGAGCCAGGTGTAATCGATGGTGCCGGCCTCGGCTACGGCCTTCTTGGCGCCCACATCCACATTGGCCCAGTGTTGATCCATCTGGTCCATGGTGATGAGATAGACCTTCGCCTTGTCCTGGGCGTTGGCGGCGGTGAGGGCGAGTCCGGCCAGCATGATGCCGCACAATAAAGTTTTGGTTGTTTTCCACATATTGAAGTTCCTCCTGGTTTTAAAAAATGACGATAAAGCGGGGTTCGCCTTGTTGCGTCGGATAGGTGTCGACCCCCGCCGAAACGCGGGGAGAAGTTGACTGGAATACAGTTTATGAAGTTGTTTTCTTTTTGAATTTTCCCTTGAGCATATCGGTGCGGACGATCACGTCCAGCAGCACGGAAACGATGACGATCACGCCGATGACGATATTCTGATAGGCCACCGACACTCCGGCAAACTGCAGGCCGTTCTTCAGCACGCACCAGATACTGGCGCCGAACACCGTTCCCAGCAGGATACCCTGGCCGCCGAGCGTCGACACGCCGCCGATCACCGCCGCGGCGACGGCGTAAAGCTCGTACATGTTGCCGGCGTCCATGGCGCCCATGCCGGAGAGCGCCGTGGTGTAAAGGCCCGCGGTTCCGGCGCAGAAGGCGCTGACCACGTAGGCGACGGTCACCGTGCGCGCGGTATCGACGCCGGAAAGCCGCGCCGCCTCGATATTGCTGCCGACGGCGTAGATATGGCGGCCGGTGCGGGTTTTACTGAGCAGAAAGGCGAAAAACGTGAAAATAAGCAGGGTCAGCCACACACAATTGTGAATGCCGAAGGTTTTACCGAGGTAGAAAATATCCCGGAACGCGTCCTGGGCGGAATAGACCACGTCGGCGGGCACCATCTTGCGGATGGAATCGGTGTTGCGGTTGCCGTTGACCAGCTGGGCAATGCCGCGGGCGATAATCATGGTGCCAAGCGTCGCGATGAACGGCGGCAGACGGCAGCGGGACACCAGCGCGCCGTTGAGCCAGCCGATGGCCAGCGCCGCCGCCATGGTCAGGGCGACGGCGGCGAGCGGGTGCATGCCCCCCGACATCAGGGTGGCGGAAATCATGCAGCTCATGCCGAGCACGGAGCCGATGGAGAGGTCGATATTACCGGTAATCAGCACGTAGGACTGGGCGATGCCCACCAGCAGGATCGGCACGATCTGCCGCAGCAGATTGGCCAGGTTGCGCCCCGAGGCAAAGGACGGGTTGACGTAGGAAAACACCACGCACATGATGAGCAGGCCGGCGGCTGCGGTCAGCACCTGCCCCATGCCGCGGACGGCCAGGATACGTTTGAGCGGGTTGTCGTTCGTCACGGAAGTATCTCCTGCCTGAAGCGAAACGTGTTTGAAACTCCGGGAATCAAGCCGGTAAAACTCATGCCGCCGCTCCGTTGGTTTTGTCGTCGAAGGCGACGGCCAATTCAAGAATCTGGTTCTGGGTGGCGGTGCGCGCGTCCAACTCGCCGGTGATGCGCCCTTCACACACGACGATGATGCGGTCCGCCATACCGAGAAGCTCGGGCATCTCCGACGATACGAAGACTACGCCGATGCCGTCCTGTTTCAGCCGGTTCATGAGGTGGTAGATTTCCACCTTGGCGGCGACATCGATTCCCCGGGTCGGTTCGTCGAAAATCACCAGCCGCGAGGTCCGCGCCAGCCACTTGGCGACCACCACCTTCTGCTGGTTGCCGCCGGAAAGGTTGCCCGCGTTCATCTCCGGGCTCGCCAGACGGATGGAGAGGTCGGCCACCGCCTTGGCGACGGTCTGCTGTTCGGTGCGGCCCCTGACGACGCCTAAGCGGTCGGCAATCCAATCGAGATTGGGCAGAGAGATGTTCTCGCGGATGGAGAGCCGCGTACACAGCCCGTCTTTCTTGCGGTCTTCCGGCGCCAGCACGATCCCGGCGCGGATGGCGTCCATCGGGCTGCGGATCACCACCGGTGTGTCATCGAGGGTGAGCTCGCCCGAATCCTTGGCGTCAACGCCGAAAATCGCCCGGGTAATCTCCGTGCGCCCGGCGCCCATCAGCCCGGCAATGCCGAGAATTTCCCCCTCATAAACCGAGAATCCGACGTTGCGCACCGGTTTGCCGGCGTTGAGATGCTTGACCTCGAAGATTTTACGCCCGCGCCGGCTGTCGATACGCGGGAACTTTTCCTTGATTTCCCGCCCGACCATGTGTGAGACAATCTCGTCCATGGTGGTATCGGCGAAATTCATGGAGGTGATGAAGCGTCCGTCCCGCATGATGGTGACGCGGTCGACGATATGCCTCAGCTCGTCGAGACGGTGGGAAATATAGATGATGCCGTGGCCTTCGGCCTTGAGCTTGCGGATGATGGCGAAGAGATCCTCGATTTCCCGGGCGGTGAGCGCCGAGGTCGGTTCATCCATCACCAGAATGCGGGCGTTGACCGACAGCGCCTTGGCGATTTCCACCATCTGCTGCTTGGAAACCGAAATATCGCCGACCACCGTTGCCGGGTCGAGATCGATGTTGAGTCGGCTGAGCGCCTCCCGGGCAAGGCGGTTCATTTCGGCGTCGGCCAGCGCGCCGTGCCGGGTGATCTCCCGGCCGAGAAAGATGTTTTCGGCAATGGAGAGATGGGTGCACATGTTGAGTTCCTGGTGGATCATCGCCACCCCGAGACTCTGCGCCCTGGCCGGGGTGAGATCGTCCACCGGCTGCCCGTCGATGAGAACGGTTCCGGCGTCGCGGGTGTAAACGCCGCTCAGCACCTTCATGAGCGTGGATTTTCCGGCGCCGTTTTCCCCGAGCAGCGCCATCACTTCTCCGGCCTTGAGGTTGAACGACACGTCATCCAGGGCTTTCACTCCTGAAAAAGCCTTGGAAATGTGGTTCATCTCCACAATATGGTCACCCATGAGCTCCTCCGGCCACGTGTGAACTCTCCGGCGGCGTATATTCAAGAGTCTTCCATCGCCCGTTGCCCGCCGGTTCAGGCAACGAACGGATAGCACTGATTTATTGTTTAGTAAACAGTATTATCGCCAATCCTGAACACTTTCCGGTTCATTACGCACCCGGCGCGCCGCGCGCCTTTCCCGGGCAGCGTCTGGCGATGTCTTTCGGTAGTATCCGCTGGAATTTCAGGAAATTGCCGGGCGGAGCAGGCATCGGCGCAAGGGGTGTCCGGCCCGTTACGCCCCGCCGGGCGTGGTGAGTTGTGCACAGTTTCGCGCGCCGCAACGGGCGCGGAGTGAAAGTTATCCACAGGGCGGCTGCCGAATTTACTGAATTCGCCCTCCGGCGGACGTATGAGTCCCGTCGCGGGCCCCCAAAAACCTGTATGAAAAACAATGCACTGATGTTCCGTAACCCCGGTTCTAAGGGCCGGTCATGAAATTGCGGTGCGAATCTCACAAAACAGATGCACTTCGCCCCGGCTTTGTGTATTATTTAGTAAACAAATTTGCCGACCCTCCAAAGCGCCCTCCGGCGCGGCGGGTCGCGGGGAAGAACCAAAGGAAGAATTTACAGGGCGGCGGACGGCACTCCATGTTGAGTCTTGGACTGGATATCGGCGGTTCGAAAACGGAAGCTCTTGTTCTGGATTCCGCGGGGCAGGAGGTGTTCCGGCGCCGCTACGCCACCGTCAAGGATGACCTCGGCTCGTTTCTCGAGCGTATTGTCTTTGTTATCGATGATGTCCGCGCCGCCCTCGGCGCCGGTTTCACCATCGGCGTCTGCATGCCCGGGGTCATCGTCACCGAGACGGGCAATGTCAAGAATTCCAATATCCTGGTGTTGAACGGTCAGCCGTTCCCGGCGATGCTGGAGAACGCCTGCGGCCGGAAGGTGGCGTTTGCCAATGACGGCAACTGTTTTGCCCTTTCCGAAGCCATTGACGGCGCCGGGCGGGAGTATGCGGTGGTGTTCGGCCTCACCCTGGGCACCGGTTGCGGCGGCGGCGTCGTTTTCCGCCGCACCATGCACAACGGCCGCAACTGCTGCGCCGGGGAGTGGGGCCATGCCAGCCTGCCGCGCTATACCCCGGAAAAGGACGGCCCGGCGGAGCTCTGTTATTGCGGGCAGTATAACTGTTCGGAGCTGTTTCTTTCCGGAACCGGTCTGGCACGGCGCTTTCAGCTGCGGTTCGGCCGGGCGCTGACCGCGCCGGAGATTTTTGCCGAATATACCCGCGGCGACGCCGACGCCAGGCGGCACATCGAACTCTATCAGGACCAGTTGGCCCGGGCCTTGGCCGATGTGGTCAACCTGCTGGACCCGGACGTGTTCGTCATCGGCGGCGGCCTGTCGAGCCTGCCGTTCCTCTATGACGGGATGAGCGAGCGGATTGCCGCCTATGTGTTCGGCCGCTCGTCGACAACGCCGGTGGTTCCGGCGCGGCACGGCGGCGCCAGCGGCGTGCGCGGCGCGGCGTGGCTGGGGAGCGGCATCGTTTCGCCGTTATCGTCGCCGCCGGTCTGCGACAACGTCGGCAAGAGGTAAGCGGGGCATGACCAACGCGGTGAGGATTCGTGATATCGCCGTGGCCGCCGGAGTGTCCGCCGGGGCGGTGTCCCGCGCCCTCAAGGGACATGCCGGGTTGTCCGATGAAACCCGCGCCCGCATTCTCCAGGTCGCCCGGGAGCAGGGGTATGATTTTTCCCGCCTGCGCAGTGACAAAATCCGCCGTATGCTGTTTCTGCTCCACAAGCAGCACAATATCGCCAATGCCCAGCTGTTCTATTCGCCGCTGCTGCTGGCGGTGGAAAACGCCTGCCGCAGCCGCGGCATCGCCCTGAGCTTTCTTGCCTTGGGGCCGACGGACCCGGTGGTGGAACAGGTGCACCGCCACAGCCCGGACGCGTTGCTGCTGGCCGGGTTCTTCGAGCCGGAACTGACGGCGGCGCTGCGCAACATGCAAATTCCCGTGGCGCTGGTGGACTCGTGGCTGCCGGACCTGCCGTCGGTCAACCCCGACAATCTCACCGGCGGGTATCTCGCCACCCGGCATCTCATCGCCTGCGGCCGCACCCGCATCGCCTTTCTCGCGAGCTCCCTGGCCCATTACAGCATACGGCTGCGGGAAAAGGGATACCGCCGGGCGCTCTATGAGGCGAAGCTTCTGATTCCGCCGGAATACGAAGCCATCGCTCCGCCGATTCTCGACACCGAGGCGTCGCTCATCGAGGCGATGCGCGATCTTCTGGACCTGCATGAACCGCCCGACGCCGTTTTTGCCTATAACGACGCGGCGGCGCTCATCGCCATGCGCACCTGTCAGCAGCGCGGTTTGAAAATCCCCGGCGACATCGCCTTTGTCGGTTTTGACGATATCCAGGCCGCCGGGATGGTGTTTCCGCCGCTCACTACCATCGAGAACGACCGTGAGCGGCTGGGCCGCGAGGCGGTGGAACTGTTTGTCAATCCGGCGGGGGAACGGGATCAGCGCATCGTGCCGGTGCGCCTCATCGAACGCAAGAGCGCCGGGGAATGACATGAGCGCGGAAAACCCGAAGATGCCGGAGCGTTTCAGGCCTTATATCGCCACCTTTCTCATCGTTGAGAACAACGGCCGTTACCTGCTGTCGCTGCGCCGCAACACCGGCTACATGGACGGCCGGTACGGCCTGGTGAGCGGGCATGTGGAGGAAAACGAATCCGCCGCTTCGGCCTGTCTGCGCGAAGCCCGGGAGGAAGCCGGGCTCGACCTTGCCGCTACGGACATCGAGCCGCTGCATGTCATGCATCTCGTTGACGGCGTGCGCACCTATGTCTACATCGTCTTCATCACCCGCAACTACACCGGCCCGGTGGAAAACCGCGAGCCGGAAAAGTGCGGCGGCCTCGCCTGGTTCACCCGTGACGCTCTCCCGGCGAACATGGCCCCCAATATCCGCATGGTGTTCGAACACGCGTTATCGGGCGCGTTCTACAGCGAGGCGGGGTTTCCCGGGATGGACCCGGTGCCGGGCGAGCCCTGCGCCGCTCCGCCGCTGCGGGCGTGAGCGAAGCGGTTTTGGTGGACGATGTTTACTGACTTTGAAACCCTTTGCCGGCCGGCCATTGCGTCCATCGTGTCCACCAAGTCCACCCGGTCCACCGTGTCCACCAAAAAGCGCTGACACCGGGCGTACCTGTTTCGCTGCGCACCCTTCCGACCGGCTGGAGTCAATTATGGACAAAAAAGGCTGCCGTTTTCAAGCGGGAGCTTTCGTCCAGTTTGCGCTGCGCCTCCTCGTCGCCGCCCAGTGCGTCCAGCCACATCTGCGCGTCGGTATCCCCCTGCTCGACGGCCTTTTTGAACCACTCGGCGGCTTTGGTTTTATCCTCGGGCACGCCCTTGCCGTTGGCGTACATCCAGCCCAAGTTGTACAGCGCTTCGGCATGCCCCTGCTCGGCGGCCATTCTGAACCACGTGACAGCGGCCGTTGGATTCTCGGGTACGCCATAACCTAAAAAATACATGCTGCCCAAGCGGAACTGATTTTCGGCAGACCCCTGCTCCGCCGCCTTTCTGAACTGCTCCGCCGCCAGGCCGAACCACTTGGCGGCTTGGGCGTAATCCTTGGGAACAAAGCGTCCGTACCTGAAGGAGTGGGCCAATCTGTACTGATCCTCCGCGTTGCCCCGGTGGGCGCCCAACCAATATCTCACAATTTCGCGACGATACAACTTCCCGGGCATTTCGAACCACTTGACAGCCTCGGATGTGTCTTCGGGAACACCCTGCCCGAGGTAGTACATAGTGCCTAATTTGACCTGCGCTTCTTCGTCCCCCTGTTCCGCCGCCTGTTTCAACCACTTCACCCCTTCGGCGGTGTCCTCGGGAACACCCTGTCCGAGGAAATACGCCTCTGCCAGAGCCGACTGCGCTTTGATATTCCCTTGCTCCGCCGCCTTTCGGTACCACTTGACGGCTTCGGCTTTATCCACGGGAACCCGTTTATTGGCGGGCATACGGTCCAGCGGGAGTGGCCCTTTGCCGATAACGCCCGCTTCAAGAGCCGAGTTGTGTCCGGTGAAGTACATATCGCCGAGCTGGTATTGCGCGTCGGCAAGGCCTTGTTCCGCGGCCATCCGGAACCACTTGGCGGCTTCGGCTTCATCTTTGGGAGTCAACACATGGGAGTATATTTTACCCAGTTTATACTGCGCCTGGACGTCTCCCCCCTCCGCCGCCTTTCTGTACTGCGCCAAAGCCATTCTCTCCCACTTGGCCGCTTCGACTTTATTCTCCGGTACGTTCCATCCACGCAAGTACATGCCACGGAGTTGAAACTGCGCGTCGGCATCACCCTGTTCGGCCTGCAAAAAGGCCCGCGCCGCCGCGTCACCTTGTGTGTCGCCATCTTGCCCCGCCGCCTTTCGGAACCATTTCATGGCCTCGGTTTTGTCCCGGGGGACACCCAGCCCCGAATAATACGACAACCCCAAACGATACTGCGCTTCGGCTTGCCCCTGTTCCGCGGCCTTCCGCAACCATTTTAACGCTTCGGCTTCATCCGCCGGAACGTCCTCCCCCTTGCGGAACATCTCGCTCACCTGATATTGGGCGTAGGGGGCCCCTTGTATCGCATCATAAAATTGCCGCGCGGAAACATAACCTTGCTTAGCGGACATCTCCAGCCACTTGAGCGCCTCGGTTTCGGCTGAAGGCCCGACTTGCCCATAGTAATACGCGACGCCCAAATCGAACTGCGCATCGCCGCCCCCCTGTTCCGCTGCCAGTCTGTACCATTTGATCGCTTCAGTTTTATCCGCGGGCGCGCCCTGTCCATGAAAGTACATGTAGCCCAGCAGATTCTGCGCGTCAGGATGCCCTTGCTCCGCGGCCCGTCTGACCCAGCCAAACGCTTCGGCCGGATTCTCGGGAACACCCTGCCCGAGGTAGTACATTTCACCCAATCGGAACTGCGCCTCGGCATGGCCTTGTTTGGCGGCCATTTCATACCACTTGGCCGCTTCGGCTTGATCTTCGGGGACGCCGAGTCCGCCCCAGTACATTTCGCCCAACCGGAACTGTGCGCCGACATCCCCGTGCACCGCGGCTTTTCCGTACAGCTCTGCCGCCATCTCATATCGCTTGGCGCTTTCGTATTCATTTTGGGAAACACCCGTTCCGGCAGAATACATCCCGCCCAACCGGAACTGCGCGTCTGCGTCGCCGTGTTCCGCCGCCGACCTGTACTGTGCGGCAGCCCTGCTGAACCACTTGGCGGCTTCTGTGTCATCGGAGGAAACGAACTCTCCCACGTTGAAGTATTCGCCCAATTTGAGCTGCGCGTCCGGGTTGCCTTCCTCCGCATCACGGTATAGCTGTACGAGAGCGACCTTCTGCCCCGCCGCCAAGCCGAACCACTTGATTGCTTCGGTTTTATCCTGGGGAACACCTTCGCCGGAGTGGTACGCTTCGCCCAACCGGTACTGCGCTGCGCGATGCCCTTGCTCCGCGGCCTTTCGGAACCATTGAACCGCTGCGGTTGTGTCCGTTGGAACGTCTTTCCCGGCGGAATACCTCAAACCGGCGTCATACTGCGCCACGGCGTCTCCCGCCTGCGCCAGTTTCAGGACCTCTTCGAACGAAAGAGACTCCGTGGCGGGCGGCGGCTCCCGGGGCACGATTATGACGTGCGCTTGAGCGGCCGGGGCGAACGCGCAGATCAGCAGGATGATGGTCAAAACAAAGCGGTTCATCGGACATTTCTCCTTCAGGAAAGGAATATCACGAACTCCTGCCGAGTCAATCATACCGCCCGCCGGACCGTGATAAACCCGCCGGAGCAGACGGGGGAATGCTCCGGCGGACCGGGTGATACGGTGGACATTTTTACTGACTTTGAAACCCTTTGCCGGCCATTGCGTCCATCGTGTCCACCATGTCCACCAAAATGCCACCGTGTTCGTTACCCTGCCGTGACCTTTGCTCTCCGGACATTTCACCGGACATTCCGCCGGACAAAAGTGTGCGTGATAATCCGCAAAAACTGTGATATATAACGTTCATGGAAAAGAAACATCCGGACATTCCGCCGGACATGGATGCGGCTTTCGACCGGGGTGAATCCGTCGGTATGATGGAGCCGATGATTGTTTCCGGCAGTTCTCCCCACCGTGCCGGGCTGGCTGACCTTGCCTTGGAACTGGCGGAGGAGTCCGCGGCCTTTCATGCCGGTCTGCCCGTCGGCGCTTCGGCGTCGCTGGCCGACCTTGTGCGTGGAATGAACTGCTATTACAGCAACCTCATCGAGGGGCACAACACCCATCCCGTCGACATTGAGCGGGCGCTCCGCAATGATTACAGCAACGACATTCGAAAGCGTGACCTTCAACTCGAGGCAAAAGCCCACATTGCCGTTCAGCAATGGATTGATGGCGGCGGTGTGCGCGGACGCGCGGCGACTGTAGAGGCCATACGGGAAATCCACCGGCGGTTTTGTTCGTTGCTGCCGCCGGATTTGCTGTGGGTCAGCGACGCCGACGGCAGTCGGAAACGCCCGGTGAGCCCGGGGGAATTGCGAAAAGACGATGTCCGTGTCGGGCGGCATGTGGCGATCAGCCCGGGGGCGGTGCCGCGCTTTTTGAGCCGCTTCGCCGAGGCATACACGGGGCTGGGCAGGGTAGACGCCATTCTTGCCGCCGCGTCCGCCCATCACCGGTTGTTGTGGATTCACCCTTTTCCGGACGGAAACGGCCGTGTGGCAAGGCTTATGACCCATGCGATGTTGTCGGATGTGTTGGACACCGGCGCGGTGTGGTCGGTGGCGCGCGGACTCGCCCACAATGAGGCGCGGTACAAAGCCGGGCTTGCGGCCTGTGACACCGGGCGCCGGAACGACCTGGACGGGCGCGGAACGTTGAGTGAAGAGGAACTGGCGGCGTTTACCCGGTTTTTCCTCGAAACCTGTTTGGATCAGGTGCGCTTTATGCGCGGCCTGGTGGAACCCGGAAAACTGCGGGCGCGCATTTTGGCGTGGGCTGAGGAGGAAACGCGGGCGCAGCGCCTGCCGCCCAAAGCCGGCGCTGTTCTGGAGGCGGTTCTCTATCGGGGCAACCTGCCGCGTGCCGATGTGCAAACGCTTGTTGGTTCGACGGATCGCCATGCCCGCCGTATCACGTCGGCGCTTGTCAGGGCCGGGGTGCTGACGGCGGATAACGATCGCGCGCCCTTCCGTCTGGCCTGGCCGGCGCGCCTTGCCGCGCGCTGGATGCCGGGGCTGTTTCCGGAAAAGACCAGCGGGTAGGAGGTTGACGGACTTATCCGGGTTTCGTCCACTGGATTGCTTCGCTCACGCTCATGGGTGACGCTGCGTCGGCGTTCCGGTGGACACGATGGACGAAAAACGGCGTTACTATTCGTGCTGAGTAAGGGAATTCAGAGCTGAAAAATGTCCACCGCGTCCACCCGGTCCACCAAAATGCCGCCGCCGGAAAACGATGCACACAAACCGGATTTTTCGTCGCGCCGTGACCTGTACAAGCCGCGGGATTGGCCTTATGTCATTCCCATGCGGAACCACCGAACTTGAAAAGGGAAGGATACCACAATCATGACGACACCGGTTCTGGTTACCGGCGCCGCCGGTTTTATCGGCTTTCACACGGCTCAAACGCTGATGGAGCGGGGTATTCCCGTCATCGGCATCGACAGTTTCGCCCCCTATTACGACCCGATGCTCAAGGAGGCGCGCTGGACGGTGCTGGAGCTTTCCCGTCAGCTGTTCACCGGCATCTGCCTGGACCTGTCGGGCAAGGATTCGGTACACGACCTGTTTGAGCGGTACCGCCCGGAGATTGTCATCCACCTGGCGGCCCAGCCCGGGGTGCGCCAGTCCATCGAGCGGCCGCGGCCCTATCTCGCCGCCAATGTCTCGGGCTTCTTCAATGTGCTGGAGGCCTGCCGGCACTTTCCGGTGCGCCACCTGGTCTATGCCTCGTCCTCATCGGTCTACGGCCTCAACACCACCATGCCGTTCTCCGAAGACGCGCCGGTGAGTCGGCCCTCCAGCCTCTACGCCGCCACCAAGATCGCCGATGAGGCCATGGCCCACGCCTACAGCCATCTCTACGGCATTCCCGCGTCGGGCCTGCGCTTCTTTACGGTCTACGGCCCGTGGGGGCGACCGGACATGGCGGTTTATGCCTTCACCGACGCCATCGTTCGTGACCAGCCCATCAAGGTGTCGGCCGGCGGCAAAGTCTGGCGGGATTTCACCTATGTGTCCGATATCGTCGAGGGCATTCTGCGCCTGGTCGACAAGCCGCCCGCGGCCGGGGACGGCGCGGCGCCCCACACCGTCTACAACATCGGCAATGACCAGCCCGAGGAACTGAACCGCCTCATCGCGCTCATCGAGGGGGAAGTGGGCAAAACCGCCCAGCGCATCGATGTGCCGCTGCCGCCGGGAGACATCGTCAAAACCTGGGCCGATATCCGCAAACTGAAACAGGCCGTCGGCTTCAGCCCGGCCACGTCGCTGGAGGACGGCGTGCGGCAGTTTGTGGCCTGGTACAAGGGCTATACCGGCGATATCCGCTGACGGGGAGGCGAGGTCATGCCGGCAACTCAGCTTTTTCCGGTTCTTGCGGGCGTTGCGGCGGTGGCCGCCGTCGCCGCCGCTCTCCTGATTGTGATCCTGCGCCCGCTCCTCGTCCGCTATGCCCTGGCCCGGCCCAACGCCCGTTCCAGCCATCGTGTCCCGACGCCGCAAGGCGGCGGCATCGCGATTCTGATACCGGTGCTGGTGTTCTGGCTTGTCTTTTCCCGCGGCGAGCCGTGGCTGAGCCCGACAGGCGCGGTGTTGCTCGGCGCCCTGGTGCTGGCGGTGCTGGGCGGTGTCGACGACATCCATCCGCTCCCGGCGTCACTGCGTCTGGCTGTTCAGGCGGCGGCGGCGTTTCTGGCGGTCGGCCCGGGGCTGCCGCAGGGCTTTCATCTGTGGGGCCTTGCCCTCACCCCGATGCTCTCACCCCTTCTGCTGCTGGGCGTGGTGTGGTTCGTCAATCTCTACAATTTCATGGACGGGCTGGACTGGATGGCGGTGAGCGAATCGGCGCCGGTGCTCGCGGTGCTCACGGTGCTCTTCGCCCTTGACGGCGATTTTTTCCCGGCGCTCATCGCGGCGGCGCTGCTGGGCGGGTTCATCGGCTTCGCCTGGTTCAACAAGCCGGTGGCGCGTCTCTTCCTCGGCGACGTCGGCACGCTGCCCATCGGCTTGAGTCTCGCCTGGTTGTTGCTGGTGCTGGCGGATTCCGGCGCCCCCGCCGCCGCGTTGCTGCTGCCGCTCTATTATGTGTGCGACGCCACGCTGACCCTGTTCATCCGGTTGCGCGCCGGGAAAAAGGTGTGGGAGGCGCACCGCGAACACTGGTATCAGCGCGCCACCGACAACGGCTACCCGGTGCTGCGGGTGGACGCCACGGTCTTCGGGCTGAACATGCTGCTGGCGGCTCTGGCGGTTGTCAGCTGGGCGTGCGGTGGCTCGCCCTGGTCGCCGGTGGTGGATATCGTCACCCTCGCCATGGGGTTTGCCGCCGTGGCCTTTGTGCTCAGACGCTTCGGACGGCCCGTCTCCTCATGAGGCGGCGACGCGGGCGGCGCTGCGGGCGGAAAAGCCCGGAACCGCTTCTTCAAACACCTGTTCCGCCAGCGCGCGATCGGATGTATGCACCGAGTCCCGCAGCCGTTCCATCCACTGCTGGAGTTTGGCCGGGTCAGGATAATACGGCTTGGCCGCCATCACCCCCTCGACGCCGATTTGAACCAGCGGCTCGTTGGTGGCAAACAGCACCTCGTTGAGTCGTTCTCCGGGACGCACGCCGGTTTCGCGGATTTCCACGTCGACATTGGGTTCAAACCCGGCGAAGCGGATCATGCGTTCGGCCAGCTCGTAAATCCGCACCGGCTGGCCCATTTTCAGCACATACACGGCGGCGCGCCCGGCGTCGCCCGCGTCCATGCTCCGCGCCTCGCCGTCGGCATGGGAGCCGGCGGTCAGCACCAGTTCCACCGCCTCGCGGATGGTCATGAAATAGCGCACCATGTCGCGGTGCGTCACGGTCACCGGCCCGCCCCGCGCGATCTGCGCCTTGAACTTGGGCACCACCGAACCGACGGAGCCCAGCACATTGCCGAAGCGCACGGCGATGAGTCGCGTCACGTGTGCGTGATCGCAGGAGTCGGCCGTCCACAACCGGGCGTCCAGCGCCTCGGCGTACATTTCGGCAAACCGTTTGGTGACGCCGAGAATGGACACCGGGTCCACCGCCTTGTCGGTGGAAATCATCACAAACGCGCGGATTTTCGCTTCGACGACGGCGTCGATGACGTTGATGGAGCCGAAAATATTGGTCTTGATGCCCTCTTCCCAATCCTGTTCCAGGTAGGGAACCTGTTTCAACGCCGCCGCGTGGACGACGATGTCCGGCGTGTGGTCACGGACGATGCGGAAGATGCGTTCCCGGTCGCGCACATCGGCGATGAGGCCCGTCACCCGCACCTTCTTCTGCGCCAGCGCCGGGCTTTCCAGAATGGCGTTGAGGGAGGGTTCGGAGTTTTCGACAATGATGATTTCGCGGGCGCCGAAGGCCGCCAGACGGACGCACATTTCGCTGCCGATGGACCCGCCGCCGCCGGTGACCAGCACGCGCTTGTCTTCGATGAAACAGGACAGCCGCTTGTTGTCGATGGCGACAGCCGGACGCAGCAACAGGTCTTCGATTTCCAGCGGCAGGATTTCGGCGCTCTGAGTCTCGTCGCCGAGAACCGACAGCCGGGAGAGCGGCAGAGCCATATTGCGGGTGCGTGCCAGCAGGGTTTCCGGTTGGGCTTCGGCGCTCAGGGCGCTGGGCGTGGCCACCAGCCGGCGGATGATGACGCCCTTTTTGGCAAGTTCGTTGATGACCCGTTCCAGGTCGTCGAAATGGCCGAGCACCGGCACGCCGCGGATGGTCTGCCCCAAATCTGATAACCGGTAAGTCAGAGCGCCGGTGGGCTGGATCCGCCGCACCGCGCCCGACTCGATGGCCCGGGTCACCAGTTCGATATCCCCCACCCGGCCGAGCAGCAGAGTCGGCAGCCGGATGTCGCTGTCATGGGGGTTGTGTTGAACACGGGCATAGCGCAGATAGCGGTAGGCGAGCCGCGTGCCGCCGAGGAAGCACATCTGGAGCAGGCAGTAGACGACAATGGTTTTTTTGCCGAAGACATATCCGCCGTAGTAGAGCGGCGACACCAGAAAGTAGTCGATCACCAGAAGCGTCATGGCCAGCACCATCGACGCCTTGATGATGTTGGAGAGGTCCGGCAACGACGCGAACCGCCATTTGGAACGATGCAAACTGAAATAATGCTGGACGCACAGGGCGAAAATCACGAAGGGCGGCAGCAGGTACGGCAGGATGCTCAAACGGTAGCTGAGATTGGACCCTTCAAAGCGGACAAGGCAGGCGCAAGCCAAGGCAAGAGTCGTCGCCAGACTATCGTGGATGATAATCAGAATACGCTTGATTTTCTGCCTGGTCGCAGTGTTGATGGGCACGTCGGTTTGCTTTCCGTGTAATTCCGTCCGGGGCCCGGAACCCTTTGGCTGCCGCGCGGTTCCGGGAGAGAAACGCCTTCCCTGTTTCGCCCCGGGGCCGCGTTTATCCACGATAAAAGTCTTTGCGGTATTGAACGGTTTCACGGATTTGTCAATGCTGACGATGAATTTGGTGAGAAGCGTCGGATTGTCACAAATAATTAGTTATTTTGCGCCTACAATCCGGTATTCCGGGGGCACGGGGCAACAAAAGAATCAATTGAGCGTCGGAATTTCCCCGGGGTTGCCCTTGCAAAAGCAATTGGTGTACAAGCGGTTTTCATCGCCTGTGGAGTAGTGCGATCAAACGGGAAAGTGGAAATGGGCTCCATAAAGAAGATCGGCGTTCTAATACTGTTTGTGGCGATTGCTCTGGCCTCGGTGGTTCTGCAGCGTAAACCGCTGGAAAACACCTCGATCGAGATTTTTCCGATCTTCGACGTTCAGAGAAACGCCTCAGGTCCGGTCACGGCCGCGGATCGCCACTGGCAGCCGTTCCGCTCCATGTATGCCGATAACGTGCCGTCACCCTTCACCTTTGACGCGGTTCTGCCCCACCATCAGAAGCCGGGGATTTACACCCTGTGGATTCAGACCTCCCAAGGGGCCAATCACGGACGCCTTACCATCGAAGCCAACGGCGCCCGGCTGTTGGATGTTGAAAACCGCAGCCCCGATTACCTGTCGGTGCTGAAATATGTGGGTGACGTCTCCGTCGACGAGAAGCCCGTCCGGCTGCGGGTCACCAGCATCAACGACCAACAGCCGACTCATATCGTCGAAGTCGGGCTGTTCATTCTGACGCCTCCCGGGACGCCGCCGGAACTCATCCTCACCCAGATCGGCCGGGTGGGAGAGGTGCACTCCTACAATTCCCTGGCTTTATGGAGCCTGTTGGTTGTCGCGTTTCTGGCGTTATCCTGGTATTCCCGCGATGTCACTTTTCTCGACGAGGGGTGGAGCGCCGCCAAGATTTGCTCGGCGTTGATTCTCGCCGTCAGCGTGCTGATTACCTTCCAGGCCGCCACGAGCAAACAATCGGTGGTCGCCATGAAGCTGTCGTCCACCGTTGTTCAGCGGCCTGCTCCGCAGGATTTCACGATGGAAACCCGCCTGAAGGACTGGATCGGAGTTGAAGCCGGCAGCCTGAAAAATCTCGGGGCGGTAATTTTGCCCACCGCTTTCCATCGCGACTCGGTGCCCGACAACCTGAAAAACAGCACGGGAACTCTGGACGCGGCCATCTATTACGCACCGCGAAGCAATGAACACGAAGGCTTTCTCGAAACGGCGCTGGCCGGAAACCTGAAATCCGTCCAGACCATGAGTCAGGATCGTCTCTACCTGATTTTGATCACGTTGTTGAACATCACCTGTTCCGTCATCGTCATCAGCTGCTTCGTGCGCCGCAACCGGATGCTGGCGGCGGCGGGGATCGGCGCAGCGGTTCTGGTGTCGGTGTTCATCAGTTTGCGTATCGTCGAGGGCGCCGGGGATACGTTCCTGGATTTGCGTCATGCCTGGAACCTCATCCATCACGGGCTTCCCAGCGTCAACGCCGCCCGCTGGCTCAACGGAACCGACGCGTTCCTGCCGCAGGTTTTCATCGCACTCTTCGGCCTGTTCGGTCTCGACCCGGTCAACGTGACGATAATCTTCAACCTTTGCGGCACCGCGTTATTGATTATCGTCGCCCACGCCTTCGTCCTGCGCCTGACGGCCGACCATGCCTGGGCGCTGTTCGCCGCGCTCAGCATCGGGCTTTATCCCGATGTCCTGTGGTCGGGGACCATGGGCAGCTCAACGACTCTCGCAGCTGCCTTTGCGCTCGCCGCCGGGTATTGCGTTTTGTTTACCGACAAACAGCGCCTCGGCATGTTCTTCATGGCGTTTCTGCCGTTGGTCCGCTTTGAGGGGGCCATCTTTTCGGTTCTGCTGTTCACCTATGCCTACATCCTCCAGCCGTTTCTGCCGTCGCTGTTTGCCGGCCGGATCGGCGCATGGTTCTGGCGCGTTCTCCACAACGGCGCCCGCGTGGCGTTGCCGGGCGCGCTCCTCATCGCCCTCGGGTACGCGCTCTACGGCAACTTTCTGCCGCTGCCGATCAGTTTCCGCTTCAGCGATATGAACAGCAATCTGTTTTCCACCGGGATAGATTCCTTGGTGTCGTCTCTGAACTATCATGCCCTGCCGTTGTTCATCATCGGCAGTATCCTGTTCGGGGTTCTCGGCTTCATCGGCAAACGGCTTGCGGGCTTGGATCCGTATCCGGTGTCTTCGGTCAATCTGGCGGTTCTCGTGGTGCTGGTGTTCCTCTTCACCCTGTTCAATCATATCGGTGGGCCGGATTGGGCGCCCTCCCACTGGGCCCGGCAGTCCATCATCTTCAACCTGGTGGTTGTTCTCACCTTCCTCATCGTGTTTTACCGGGCGTGTTTCGGCTCCATGCGCGGCTGGCCCCGTGGAGTCGCCCTGCTGGCCTTCGGCTTGGCCTTTGTGGTTCTGCATGTACGCGCAACCGAACAATTCGGCGCAACCTACCTCTCCAACACCATCGATCGCGTCTATTCCGGAAGCCCGAATCATCTGGCGGGTGTCGACTATCAGGTGGTGACCGGCAAAACCCTGAAGGATCTCCTGCCTGAGGAAGCGATGATCGCCACCGTACCGAACCTGGCGACCTCATATTATGCCGAGCGCGATCTGATGGATATCACCGGCCTCGCCAATCCCGACGTAACGTTTGCGCCCCTCAACCCGTTCAGCTGGATCGCCCCCTTGAATCGCAAACGTGCCATGGACGCTGTCGGCAACACTCTGCCTGACGTGCTGATTCTTTATGATCTCGGAGGGTACGGCATGTTTTACGACGGGCCGGACCTGCGTCAGGCCATCGGCAATTTTGTGCGCAATGAAACCCAACAGATAAAAATCGACATGGCCTACTACTTCGCCGGTTCCATGGATACGCTGAAGAGCCTGGGATATCGCTATGTCGTTGTGGCCATGACAAACGGTGCCAACGGCTTGTTTGTCCACGATCGGATTTATGATGCGTTCATCCGGAAACTTACGGAAAACGGGTTCCGTGCCATCGGCGATGAACCTGTTCCGTACCGGGTTTCCCCGGCGGTTTCCGTAACCTTCCTGCCGGCTCCGTCACCTTCCGAATGATTGCCGCAAGGCGGCAGGCCGGTGCGCCGGAATCCGCCCCGTATGTCCTGGCAAATCGTTCGATATAACAAACGATACCGGGAACGTGGTCACTGCCGCAGAATTCATGGTATTCCGCAGCTTCAAAGATGTTTTGCGGCCGATTGTCCGGCCGTTTGACGAAACAGGTTGCGCGACCGGGGAACTCGGTCGGTTCGTTGTCCGCGGATGTTGCAGTCCGCCGCCCATTTTGCCGAAACGCTACGTAGCGCGGTGGTTTGACAGGTGTTCGTTTCGCCGGGCCCTGTTGCGTCGTCCGTCCGATAATCCGCTTTGTTCTTTTTTTAAGACAAGTTCGACAAATCAGCTTGATTTTTTTTCAAATCAGTGCCATTGGCAGGCACAACGATTCCATAGCTCACTTTCCGCCTGCCCGTCGGCGGGCTTTTTCACCCGGAGAAAAACCAACGTGACCAGATCCAATTACTTATTCACCAGCGAATCCGTTTCGGAAGGGCATCCGGACAAGGTCTGTGACCGCATTTCCGACGAAGTGGTCGATGCGTATCTCGGGGCGCTGCCGGAAGCGCGCGTTGCCTGTGAAACCCTGGCGACCACCAACCGTGTGGTCATCGCCGGAGAAACCCGCGGTCCGGACTCCATCACCAAGGAGACCATTGCTGACCTGGCCCGTAAGGCCATCAGGGATATCGGCTATGAGCAGGACGGCTTCCACCATGCCAAGGTTGACGTTGAAGTGCTGCTGCACCCGCAGTCGGCCAACATCGCCCAGGGCGTGGACGCCAACGCCAACAAGGATGAAGGCGCCGGCGACCAGGGAATCATGTTCGGCTACGCCACCGATGAGACCCCGGAACTGATGCCGGCACCTATCTATTACGCCCACAAGATTCTGCGTGACCTCACCGATGCCCGCAAGGCCCGGCTTGGCGACGCCGTCCATCTCGGCCCCGACGCCAAGAGCCAGGTGACCGTCAAATATGAAAACGGTCGCCCCGTCGGCATCACCCAGCTGGTGCTCTCCACCCAGCACATCAAGGAAGACCTCACCTCCGAAGAGGTGAAAGCCATTGTCAAGCCGTTCATCCTCAAAACCCTGCCCGCCGGTTGGGTAACGGAGGAAACCGTCTGGCACGTCAACCCGACGGGCAAGTTCGTCATCGGCGGTCCGGATGGGGACTGCGGCCTCACCGGGCGCAAAATAATTGTGGATACCTACGGCGGCGCGGCGCCCCACGGCGGCGGCGCGTTCTCCGGCAAAGACCCGACCAAGGTGGACCGGTCCGCGGCTTATGCCGCCCGCTATCTCGCCAAGAATGTCGTCGCGGCGGGGCTCGCCTCCCGCGCCGCCATTCAGCTCTCCTATGCCATCGGCGTCGCCAAGCCGCTGTCCATCTATGTGGACCTCTACGGCACCGGCAAGGTCGATGAAGACAAGCTGGAGAAGGTGTTGTTCGAACTGGTCGATCTGTCGCCCCGCGCCATCCGCACCCGCCTCGGGCTGAACAAGCCGATTTACGCCCGCACCGCCGCCTACGGGCATTTCGGCCGCGCCCCCGAAGCCGACGGCGGTTTCTCGTGGGAACGCACCGACCTGGTGGACGAGCTGAAGAAGGCGTTCTGATTGCCCTCACGGGAAAACGGGATATAAGATGAAGGGCCGCGGACAGTCGCGGCCCTTTTGCTGAGGGATGACAACGGTGGACGACACCCGGCCTCCCCGGGCGTTTTTCGGGCGCACCCGGGGGAAAAAACTGCGCGGCGGGCAGGAAGCGGTTCTGGAGAACCTGCTGCCGGCGCTGCTCTATGACCCGGCGCGTCCGCCCGATGAGAATTTCGCCGCGCCGTTTCCGGCCTTCCATATCGAAATCGGCTTCGGCGGCGGCGAGCATCTTGTCGCCCGGGCGGCGGCGCACCCGGACACCGGCTTTATCGGCTGCGAACCGTTCATCAACGGGCAGGCCAAGCTGCTGGCCAAGATCCGCGATGGCGGCCTGAACAATATCCGCATCTGGAACCGCGACGCCCTGGAGCTGCTGCCGTTTCTGCCCACCGCCGCTTTTGCCCGCGCCTATCTGCTCTATCTGGACCCGTGGCCCAAACGCCGCCACCACAAGCGCCGCTTTCTCTCCGATGACAACCTCACGCGGCTGGCGCGCATTCTGGCGCCGGGGGCTGACCTGTGCTTTGCCACGGATATCGATGATTACGCCGGTTGGGGGCTGGCGCGGGTGCGTCGCTCGGCCGATTTCACCTGGCAGGCCGAACGGGCCGACGATTGGCGCCTGCCGTGGCCCGGTTGGCCCGGAACCCGCTACGAGGCCAAGGCGTTGCGCGAAGGCCGCCGCCCGTGCTATCTGACATTCCGGCGTCTATAAGAGAGCCGGGCCTGAACGACCCGAGGGGGGTGGCATGCCGTTTCGTTTCATTCACACCGCCGATCTTCATCTGGACTCACCGCTGAAAACCCTGGCGGCGCGCGACGGCGAGCTGGCGGACCTGCTGGCCGAGGCCGGACGCAAGGCGTTCGAGCGCATCGTCCTGACGTGCCTGGAACAGCGCGTCGACGCCCTGTTTATTTCCGGTGATCTCTACGACAACGATCAGACGTCCATGAAAACGGCGCGATTTCTGGTTTCTTGCCTCGCCGACCTGGAGGAGAGCGGCACGAAGGTGTTCATCATCCGCGGCAACCATGACGCCGAATCCCGCATCACCCGGGAGCTGACCTTCCCCGACCATGTCCATGTGTTCAAATCCGGCCGCGCCTTCAAAACCTTCCAGCCGGAGGGTCTGCCCTGTCCCGTTGCCGTGTTCGGCGCCGGCTTCGACAAGCCGCACGTTCCCGAGAGCCTGCTGCCGAAATATCCCGCGCCGCCGCCGGGCGCCTATACCGTCGGCCTGTTGCACACCAGCCTCAACGGCGACCCGGCCCATGACCCCTATGCCCCCTGCACCGAGCAGGACCTTTTTGCCAAGGGTTACGACTATTGGGCGCTGGGCCACATTCACAAGCGTTTTGTGCGCCGGAGCGACTCGTGCGCCGTCGTCATGCCCGGCATCCCCCAGGGGCGTGATATCGGCGAAGCGGGGGAAAAATCCGTGACCTTCGGTGTGGTTGACGACAACCGCGTGACGATGCTCAGTGAAGTCCCGGTGCATGTCGCCGAGTTCCGCAAGGTGGACGTTGCGCTCACCGGCCTCACCTCATGGCGCGAAGTTTTGACCGCCGTACGCGACGCCGCCGAAGGCCTGCGCGAAACCTGCCGGGCTGAGCACCTGATCGTCCGCCCAGTCCTGACGGGTGAAACCCCGTTGGCCTGGACGCTCAGGCGTGACGCCGATGAACGCCTGCCGGCGGACATTGCCCAGACTCTCGAAAGGCTGGGCCGTGTCCATCTTGACAAGGTCGTGCTGGAGTGCGCCCTGCCGGGAGCGACGACCGTGGCGTCCGCCGACACGTTGATGGAACTGCGCGCCCTCATCGGGCAATCGGTGCTGGAGTCCAAACGCTTCGGCGACGAGGCGGCGGAGCTGTTCGCCGCCCTCACCGGCGCGCTGCCGACGGAGTTGCGGGACCGCTTCGGCCGCACGGAAAAGGAGGTGCGCGACATCAGAACCCGATGGATCGCGGAAGGCGTTGAAAATGTTCTGGCGCAGCTGGCGGCGCCGGGCGGGCGGGAGGATTAGACATGCGTATCCGCTCTCTCAACCTGACGCGCTACGGCCATTTCACTGACCACGTGCTGGAGTTCGGCCCCCCGGCATCGCCGGATTTTCACGTGGTGTTCGGCGCCAACGAGGCCGGCAAGTCCACCCTGCTCAACGCCTGGCTCGATTTTCTCTACGGCATCGAGGGGCAAACGCCCTACAATTTCCTTCATGCCTACAACACCATGCGCATCGGGGCGGTGGTTGAGGACGGCGCGCAAACACTGGCGCTCAGCCGCATCAAGGGCAACAAGAACACCCTGCTTGACGCGCATGACGCCATCGTTGCCGATGACAGGCTCTCGGTTTTTTTGCACGGGCTGGACCGCAAGGCGCTGAGCATCATGTTTTCCCTCGGCAAAAAAACGCTGGAGATTGGCGGCGAGAGCATTCTCGCCAGCGAAGGCGAGCTGGGGCGGCTGCTGTTTTCCGCCGGTTCCGGCCTGTCGTCGCTGAGCGGCGCCGTCTCCGGGTTGAAAGCCCGGGCGGAGGAGTTTTACATTCCCAATTCCCGCAAGCGCAGTCTTCAGCTGGAGGTGCTGAAACAACAGCTCAAGGGGCTGCACGACGAAATCCGCCGCACCGATATCGACGCCGCCTCCTACCGCAAACTGAAGGATGAGCTGGAGCGCGCCGCCGACGCCTACAAAGAGGCGGACCGCCGTTTTACCCTTGAAAGCGAGGCGTTGGCGACCCTGAAGGGCCGTTTGCAGGCCCTCGGCCCCTGGCAGCGCCGCCGCGGCCTTGTCGCCGACATCGAGGCCATCGTTCCCGGCGACCTGCCGGATGAGGCCGTCACCTGGCTCAAGCTGATCCCGTCTCTCATCGATCAGCTGGGCGAGCGGCGCGGCAAACGGGACGCGTTGCTGGGGCGCGTCGAGCGCCTGCGGACGGAACTGGCGGGCATTGTCGTCAACGAGGCGGAGCTTACCTTCGGTGACCGGCTGACTGAGATGGAAGCGGCCTACAACAAGGACGGCTCCGCCGAAAAGGATATTCCGTTGCGCCGCCGCGAGGTGGAGGAAACCGAACGGAAAATCGGCGAAATCCTTTATGCCCTGGGGGTCGGCGACGGAACGGAACTGACGGCGCTGATGCTTACCGACGCGAAGAAAACCGAACTGCGCCGCCTGAGCCGCAGGCTCATGGAGCAGGAACAACGCCTCGAGACCAGCCGGGAAGAGTTGCGTAAGGCCGGGGAACAGGCGCGGCTGGCGGAGGCCCGGGTCAAAGCCGGAACTCTGCCCGCCGCCGAGGCGCTGGCCGCCTTCAACCGTTTGTTGCAGCGCATGGGAAGCAGCGGCCTGCGCACCGATCTCGCCGCGGCGCTCAAGGAGCTGCAGCGGGTGGAGCGGTCTTTGCGGGAGATGGGAGACGGTGAGATCATCGGGTTTGATCCTCCGGAACCGGCGCTGTTGAAATCCTGGCAGGACGCCCTGGAACGCGCCGAAACCACTGTGCGCCGGGAG
>JAISTL010000274.1 GCA_031272615.1 Methylobacteriaceae bacterium
CGAACTCTTATCCGATCACCTCATGCCTCACTCCGGGCTGTCGCTGCGTTCCAGTTCGTCAATCAGGCGATCGATCATCGACAGGCCGATGCTCCAGAACGCCGGGTCTTTCGGATTCAGGCCGAAGGGTTTCAGCAGCTCGTTGTAGGGTTTCGAGCCGCCGGCCGAAAGCAGCGCCAGATACTTGTCCGAGAACCCCTTCGGCTTGTCCTGATAGACTCCGTAGAGCGAATTCACCAGGCAGTCGCCGAACGCGTAGGCGTAGACATAAAACGGCGCGTGGAAGAAATGGGAGACATAACCCCAGAAGTTCTCATAGCCCGGTCCGAGATGAATGGCCGGCCCCAGGCTTTCAGACTGCACCTCCATCCAGAATTTGCCGATGGTTTCCGCCGTGAGTTCGCCTTGGCGGCGCGCCTCATGGATTTTGCGCTCGAAACAATAGAAGGCGATCTGCCGCACCACGGTGTTGATCATGTCCTCCACCTTGGACGCCATGAACGCCTTGCGCTGCGCCTTGTCCGTCATGCCGTCCAGCAGCTTGCGGAAGGTCAGCATCTCGCCGAACACCGAGGCGGTTTCCGCCAACGTCAGCGGCGTCGCCGACATCAGCGGCCCCTGCTTGCCCGCCAGCACCTGATGCACGCCGTGGCCCAGTTCGTGGGCCAGGGTCATGACATCCCGCGGCTTGCCCATGTAATTCACCAGAACATAGGGGTGCACCGACGGAGTCGTCGGGTGGGCGAAAGCGCCGGGGGATTTGCCGGGGCGCACCGGCGCGTCGATCCAGTGCTCATCGAAAAAACGCTTGGCGATCATCGCCATTTTCGGCGAGAACTCGCCATAGGCCAGGAGAACCGTGTCCCGCGCCTCCTCCCAGGGAATGTCCGGTTGCTTCACCTTGGGCAGCGGCGCGTTGCGGTCCCAGTGTTCCAGCTTGTCCTTGCCGAACCAGCGGGCCTTCATGGCGTAATAACGGTGTGAGAGCCGCGGATAGGCGCCGCGCACCGCCTCCACCAACGCGTTGACCACCTCGCCTTCCACCCGGTTGGCCAGATGTCGCGAATCGGCCACATCCCTGAAGCCGCGCCAGCGATCGGAAATCTCCTTTTCCTTGGCGAGGGCGTTCATGGTCAGCGTAAACACCGGCATATGAGCGCTCAGCACATCGCCGACGACCCCCGCCGCCTCCTTGCGCACGTTCTCGCGGCTGTCCATCAGCTTGTTGAGCGCCGGTTCGATGGACACCGTCTCGCCCTGAATGACGAAGCGCAACGACGAAATGGTCTCGTCGAACAGGCGGTTCCACGCCGCCTCACCGGGGATGGACTTTTCGAGAAACAGCTGCTCCAGCTTGTCCTCCAGCTGATAGGGCTTTTCCCGCCGGATATCGCGGAGCCACGGCTTGTAGGTGGAGAGCGGCTTGGCGGAAACCAGCGCGTTGATGACGGCGTCGTCAATCCGGTTCAGTTCCAGGGTGAAAAACAGCAGGTCGGAACTCGCCGCCGTCAGCTTCTCCTGGGTGTCGCCGTAAAACCGGCCGTACTCGGGGTTGTTGGAATCTTCGCTGTAGAGCAGCCCGGCGTAGGAAACAAGCCTGACCGCCACATCATCGATTGCCTCGAAGCGCCTGATGGCGTCGAACAAAGCCTGGTTGGCATTCTCCTCCGCCGCCAGCGCGACGATGCGCCCGCGGTATTGTTCGGCGAAGGCCTTTGCCTCCCCGGCCATAAACTCCATGTCACGCTTGAATTCGGCCGAGTCCCTCCCCGGATAGAGATCGGTGAGGTTCCAGCGCGGCAACTCCGCCCCGGAATCGCCGGCCGCTTTGGGTCCGGTTTTCCGGGCAATCCGCTGAGCCATGTTCAATTGATTGATAAAGCTCGGATAAATCACGATGATGCCCTTTCCCTCACGGATTAAACGGCGGCGCCGCAGGCCGCTCCTCCATGTAGATAGGCGTGAAGGCGCGTCGGCGCAAGCCCGCAGGGGAAAATAACCGGAGAGGCCCGCTGTCGTTAACATCAAGTTTACCTCGATCTGCGAAGCTTACAAAAAAGGGATGGTGATTCTCGTTGTTCACACAGCACTCCAACTGGACAGCCCCGATTCCCCGCGCGTTCCAGACGCCGGGTATGCAATACCTGATGCGAAAGGCTGCGCGGGCTTCGCGCTCCGGCCTCGCCCTGCTGATAGAAGGAGAGGACAGCACCGGGAAAAAGACTTTGGCCCACGCCATTCACAACAACGGCCCCCGTAAAAACAAGGCGTTCATCGAGGTGGATTGCTCCCAGGCCCGGGACACCATCGACGACGTGCTGTTCGGCCCGACCCAGGCGCCGGCGAAATCCCAGTCCGCCAACAAAATCTCCGCCGCCAACGGCGGCACCCTGTTCCTCGAACATGTCGACGCGCTCCCTGCGGACTCCCAACGCAAACTGCTGCATCTCATCGAAACGGGCGAGGTGGAGCAGAAACGGCGCACTTACAAATATGACGTGCGCGTGATCACGGCATCGGGCGCGAATTTGCAGGAACTGGTCCAGAAAGGCATCTTCCTCGAAGAATTGCTCTATCGGTTGAACATCATGATCCTGAGCGTTCCGCCGCTCAGGGAACGCAAGGATGATCTGCCCGTTCTCATCGGTGATTTCCTGCAACGTTTTTCCGAGCAGTTTCACAAACCCGTCACCGGCATCACCCCGCAGGCGGTTGACGTTTTGCGCCGCCACACTTGGCCGGGCAATCTCGAAGAGCTGAAAACGGTTCTCCAGGAAGCCGTCCGTTTCACCGAAAACGACGAAATCACCCCGGAGGATTTTGCCCTTGCCGCCTTCGGTGAAGGCGCCTTTGTGCGGGAAACCCGCGATTCCCGCTCAGCGGTGTTGTCTTCCCTCGATCTGTTTGACCATCTCGGCGAACTGCGGCCCCTTGAAGACCTCGAGGCCGAAATCATCCGGTTCGCGCTGGAACACTACGACAGCAGAATTTCCGAAGTCTCCAGACGTCTTGGCATCGGCCGTTCAACGTTATATAGAAAGATGAAAGAGCACGGCCTTGAAGAGTCATCGCCGGGAGCGTTTCGAAACCCGTGACGGGAGAGGCCCATGTTCTCTCGAGTGATTTTTCCGGTTTTTTCCGGCTTCCGGCCTCCAAAGAGCCGCAACGCCGCGGTGCTGCCCGCGGTGCTTGCCTTGGTGCTCGGCCTCACGGTTGCCGGTATCGCCCACTCCCGCCAAACTCTTGCTGACCCTGCCGTCGTTGAACCGTCACCCGCGACCGCCGGGCAGCTGGCATCCCAGGATTTGAAGGACGCGGGTCCCGACGCGGCGCCGATGCCGACTCCCCTGCCCTATGCCGGGGAAGACCCGCTGGCGCCCTTCATCTATGAGATGTTCACCGGCCCTCAAAAAACGCCGGCGCCGCGCACATCCGCCGAAAAACGGCTCGCCGCCGTGTATAAAGCCGTGGAAGCGTTTTACGCCGGGCGCGGTTACCGGCCGCTCTGGTACGCCAACCTTGTGCCGCATCCGAAGGTGGGGGAACTCCTCTCCGTCTTGCGCCGTGCCGATGAGAATGGCCTCAAACCCGCAGATTACAACGTCTCTCTGCCGGTCACCCCCTCCGACCGGAGCCGCGAAGCCAGAGCCGACATCGAGTTTTCTCTCGCCCTCGTACGCTATGCCCGCGACGCCCGGGGCGGCCGGCTGGAACCATGGCGCATCCACCCCCTCGTCACCCCGAAACTGAACCTTCCCGAACCGGAGGAGGTCCTCTCGAGGCTTTTGCAGAGCCCCGCGCCCCACGAGAGTCTTGCCGCCTATCAGCCGCACCAGGCCGGTTACCTGGCCCTGCGCCGCAAACTTGCCGAAACGCGAAACGCCCGCAACACCGTCAAACAGATCATCATTCCCGACGGGCCCACCCTGAAAGCCGGGATGAGTGACCCGCGGGTTCCCCTCCTGTATGAACGTCTGCAGCTTTCATGGCTCTCCACGACCGACCCGGCACTGTTCGACAAGAACCTGTCGAAGGCTGTGGCGGGGTTTCAAAAACAGTATGGATTGAAAGCCGACGGCCTCCTGACGCCGCAAACTGTCAAGGCGTTGAACCGCCCGGAAAACAAGGAGCTGGAGGCCGACATCATTGCCAACATGGAACGCTGGCGCTGGCTGCCCGAAGACCTGGGGACAACCCATGTGTTCGTCAACATCCCGGAACTCACCCTGCATTATGTGGAAAACGGCCGCGAGATTCACTCCACCCGCGTCATCGTCGGCAAGGCAGACAGTCCCACTCCCGTGTTTTCGCACAGGATCGAGTATTTCGTCGTCAACCCCTATTGGACGGTGCCGCCGACCATGCTGCGCAAGGAGTTTCTCCCGGCCATGGCCAATGACCCGGGCTACGCCTCCCGCCGCGGCTACCAGGTGTCGCAGCGGGGGCGCTCCATCTCCGTCCGCCAACCGCCGGGCCCCCGTAATTCGTTGGGCTATATCAAGTTCATGTTCCCCAATGACCATTCGGTCTATCTGCACGACACGCCGAACCGCAACTTGTTCAACAATGTGTCGCGGGCGCTGAGCCACGGCTGCGTCCGCGTTGAAAAACCGTTCTACCTCGCGGAACTGTTGATGCGCGACAGCGCCGAAAAGTGGGATGAGGCGCGGTTACGCAAGCTTATCGGCAAAAACGAACGACGCATCAACCTGACGACTCCGGTGCCGATCCACCTCGCCTATTTCACGCTTGAGGCCGATGAATCGGGGCGTATCCGCAGGTTCAACGATGTCTACCGGTTCCATCAGAAAACCCGCGAAGCCCTTGGTTTGTAACAGGCCGACAGCATAATTTTAAGTGATTGTTAAAGACTCCGGCAACTCAGTACTGTACAAAACCCGCGTCTTGCACCATTATACCCCGCGAATTTTGTCAGCGCCCTTGTTGGCCGATTTTGCCTTTCAGATTACAGGACCGACGTGACGGAGCGCCAGTATATTCAGTGTGTTTTCCGCTTTCCTTTCGGGGAGGCCCGTCGTTTTGTTGCCCGCGCGCTGCCGCTCCTTCTGCTGTTGACACTCTGCACCCCCGCCGATGCGTTCTTTTCGACGAGCGGGCAGGAGCGCACCCTGACTCTCTATCATGTTCACACCAAAGAATCCCTCACGGTGACGTTCAAGCGCGGCGGGAATTACGATCAGGAGGCCCTCGAAAAACTGAACTGGTTCCTCAGGGATTGGCGCGCGGCAAAAGCCGTCAAAATGGATCCGCGCCTGTTTGACCTGAGGTGGGAGGTCACCCGGGAACTCGGCGCCAAGGAGCCGA
>JAISTL010000289.1 GCA_031272615.1 Methylobacteriaceae bacterium
CGGAACGGTTAATTCGGAAGGAAAATGAACCGGATACCGCAACATCGGACAAAAGGTCGCTGTCTCCCGAGGCGCGCCGCGCCCTGGCGGAAGCCGCAAAACGGCGCGCCGGAACCGACGCCCGCGTCGCCGAACTTCACAGGATTCGAGAGATACGCGGCCGCGACGGGCCGGAGCCTATCCGTTACGAGGATTGGGAGATCAAGGGCATCGCCTCGGATTTCTGACCCCGGGTTTTTTAAGGATCACCCGCGTTCCATCAGCTTGCTCATCACCTGGGCGGTGTAATCCACCATCGGCACGATTCGCGCATAATTCAGCCGGGTCGGGCCGATGACGCCGACAACGCCGATGATTTTGCGGTCGGAATCGCGGAAGGGCGACACCACCAGCGACGAACCCGACAGGGAAAACAGCTTGTTCTCGGACCCGATGAAAATGCGCACGCCTTCGCCGGATTCGCTGCGCGCCAACAGATCGATGACTTCCGTCTGGGTTTCGAGGTCGGCAAACAGCAAACGCACCCGCTCCAGGTCCTCGGCGGCATGGAGGTCATCCAGCAGATTGGCCTGCCCGCGCACGATGAGCTGCCGCCCTCCGGCGGTTTCCACGCTCGCCACCAGCCCCGCCTCGGCCAGCTTTGCCGTCAACCCGTCCAGTTCCTGCTCCACCAGCGCCCGTTCGTCCTTGAGGCGGGCGCGCAGATCGCCCAGGGTCTTGCCGTGGATGCGTGACGCCAGATAATTGCCCGCTTCCACCAGCGCCGAAGACGGCAGCCCGGCGGGCAGGTTCACCAGCCGGTTTTCAACGGCGCCGTCTTCCGAAACCAGAATGACCAGGGCGCGCATCGGGTCGAGGGGAACAAACTCGATGTGTTTCAACCGCACATCGGCCTTGTGCGTCACCACCACCCCCGCGCCCCGCGACAGGCCCGACAGCAGCGACGACGCCTCCGCCAGCGCCGCTTCGTAGTTCTGATGCCGGGACGCCGCCTTGATGTGCGCTTCGATATGCTGCCGCTCGTTTTGCGGGATGTCGCCGATTTCAAGAATGGCGTCGACGAAAAACCGCAGGCCGAGTTCCGTCGGCAACCGCCCGGCGCTGGTATGCGGGGCGTAAATCAGCCCGGCCTGTTCCAGGTCGGCCATGACATTGCGGATGGAGGCCGGAGACAGTGACAGCGGCAGAAGACGCGACAAATTGCGCGACCCCACCGGTTCCCCGGTTTCGAGATAGTTTTCCACAATTCGACGGAAAATCTCCCGCGAGCGGTCATTCAAACCCGAGCCCTCGGAAGGGGTAAACAATTCTTTCGCCATGACGCTCCTCGCCGGAAATGCCGCGCCGTCGCACCTGCCGGCGCCATCCTAACACCGGACGCCCTGTCCGGCAAAGGGCAAATTGCTCTCGCCCGCTCCGTCGCGTCCCGACCGCGCTCTCACAACACCGTCATCAAACCCGGCGCGCGGCATTTGAACCGGGCGTTTTTCCGCCGCCGCGAGCCGCCCGGAGGTCCTGCCTCATGGACACTTCGCCAAGGTCTCATGGCATGCGTGCGGTTGTTGTTTTCGACGCCTACTCTTGTTATAAGCGGGCAAACCCGGCGGGGCGACGCCAACCGCAGGACATTCATCACTCATGACAACGGGGAACCACTGTGTCCTTTAAATCCGACATTGACATTGCACAGAGCACGCCGCTGCGGCCGATTGGGGACATCGCCGACTCCGCCGGCATCCCCGCGGACTATCTCGAGCCTTACGGAAAATACAAGGCCAAAATCGCCAATGAATTCCGCGGCGTTCTGGAGGCCAAACCCGACGGCAAACTGATTCTGGTCACCGCCATCACGCCGACTCCGGCGGGAGAAGGGAAAACCACCACCACCGTCGGGCTCGCCGACGCGCTGCGCAAAATCGGCAAAAAGAGCATCATCGCGTTGCGCGAACCGTCGCTGGGCCCGGTGTTCGGCGTCAAGGGCGGAGCGGCCGGCGGCGGCTATGCCCAGGTGGTTCCGATGGAGGATATCAATCTCCACTTCACCGGTGATTTTCACGCTGTCGGCGCCGCCAACAATCTTCTGGCCGCCATGCTGGACAACCACATCTATCAGGGCAACACGGCAGGACTCGACCCGCGCCGCGTCACCTGGCGCCGCGCCGTTGACATGAATGACCGGCAGCTGCGCTTCATCGTCGACGGGCTGGGCGGCCGGGTCAACGGCGTCCCGCGGGAAGACGGGTTTGACATCACCGTTGCCAGCGAAATCATGGCGGTGCTGTGTCTTGCCGCCGACATCGATGATTTGAAGGCCCGCCTCGCGCGCATCATCGTCGGCTATACCCGGGAGGAAAAACCGGTCACCGCCGGGATGCTCAAGGCGGTCGGCGCCATGGCGGCGCTGCTGAAAGACGCCCTCAAGCCCAACCTGGTGCAGACTCTGGAAGGCACGCCGGCCTTCATCCACGGCGGCCCCTTCGCCAACATCGCCCATGGCTGCAACTCGGTCATCGCCACGAAAATGGCCCTCAAGCTCGGCGATTATGCCGTGACCGAGGCCGGTTTCGGCGCCGATCTCGGCGCCGAGAAGTTCCTGGACATCAAGTGCCGCGTTTCCGGGCTGAAACCGGCGGCGGTGGTGATCGTCGCCACGGTGCGCGCCCTGAAACACCACGGCGGCGTCGCCAAGGCCGACCTCGCGGATGAAAACCTCGACGCCCTGGCGCGCGGCCTGCCCAACCTGCTGCAGCATGTGGAAAACATTACCGGCGTGTTCGGCCTGCCGGCGGTGGTGGCGCTCAATCGCTTCCCCACCGATTCCGACGCCGAACTGGCGCTTGTCGCGGAGCGTTGCCGCGAGCTGAACGTTACGGTCGCGCTCTCCGAGGTGTGGGGCCGGGGCGGCGCCGGCGGCGTCGAACTCGCTGAAGAGGTGGTACGGCTCTGTGAAATGCCCAACACCTTCACCCAGGCCTATCCGCTGGACATTCCCATCCATGAAAAGCTCGACGCCGTTGCCCGCAAGGTATACCACGCCGACGGCGTTGACCTCACCGCCGACGCGGCCAAGCAGTGCGCCCAGCTGACGGCGCTGGGCTTCGACACCCTGCCGGTATGCATGGCCAAAACCCAGTACAGCTTTTCCGACAACGCCGCCCTCACCGGCGCGCCGAAAGATTTCCGCATCACCGTGCGCAATCTCAAGGTGTCGGCCGGGGCCGGGTTTATCGTGGCGCTCACCGGCGACATCATGACCATGCCGGGGCTTCCCAAGGTTCCTGCGGCGGAAAAAATCGATGTCGCCTCCGACGGAACCATTTCGGGGCTGTTTTAGCAGACGCGCTGAACACCCCGACCTGGAACGGACCTAATCTTCCGGTTCAGACGCGTTTTTCTTTGACAACGCCTGTATTTTGCGTTTAGCACGCCGAGCAAGGGGTTTCGGTTCGGCAGACCGTAAACCGGAGTTATTCATGAGATCCGGAGAGGAACGATTGAGGATTGAGGATTTTGGATGGCCACGCTGAATTCCAAAACCAAAATCTGAAATTCCTTTTTGCCTTTCCGGTAACCGATGTCTCGAATGAGGCTGATCATAAGGGAGTTGTCTCCATGCGTCCTTCACAACGGGCTTTGGACCAGATGCGTACCGTCACTCTGCAGCGGGGGGTTGCTCCCTTCGCCGAGGGGTCGTGCATGGTGTCCTTCGGCGACACCAAGGTGTTGTGTACCGCCTCGCTGGAGGAGAAACCGCCCCTGTGGCTGCGCGGCGCCGGCAAGGGCTGGGTGACGGCGGAATACGCCATGCTGCCCCGCGCCACTCTGGAGCGCAAAAAGCGCGAGGGAACCTCGGGCAGGCTCTCCGGCCGCACCCAGGAGATTCAGCGCCTCATCGGCCGCTCTTTGCGCGCAGTCACCAACTTGCCGGCCATCGGCGAACGCCAGATTATCCTTGACTGCGATGTGCTGCAGGCTGACGGCGGCACCCGCACCGCTTCCGTCACCGGCGCCTGGGTGGCGCTGTGGGAGTGCGTCCAGTGGATGCAGAAGCGGTCGATGATTTCCCTCAACCCGCTGCGTGACCACGTCGCCGCCGTGTCCTGCGGCATTGTCAACGGCGAGGTGGTTCTCGACCTCGAATACCAGGAGGATTCCACGGCGGAAACCGACGCCAATTTCGTTCTCACCGGTTCGGGCGGGTTGGTGGAGGTTCAGGCCACCGCCGAGGGCAAGCCCTTCAGCGAAGAGGAATTCAATGCCATGCTCGGGTTGGCCCGCAAGGGCATCGCCGACCTCATCGAACTGCAGAAGAAGGTGATCCATGGCGCCTGACCCCTCCCGTCGCCGACTTTCCGGCAAGCTGGTGATTGCCACCCACAACGCCGGCAAACTCCGGGAAATGCGGGAGTTTTTCGCGCCCTTCGGCGTGGAGGCGATCTCCGCCGGGGAGCTGGGCCTTCCGGAACCGGAGGAAACCGGCTTCATGTTTTCGCAGAACGCCGCCATCAAGGCTCAAGCGGCGTCCGGCGCCACCGGGCTTCCGGCGCTGGCCGACGACTCGGGCCTCTGTGTCGACGCCCTCGACGGCGCGCCGGGTCTGCATTCGGCTGATTTTGCCGGAGTTCCGCGGGATTTTGCCCGCGCCATGGAGCTGTTGAAAGACGAACTGCTGCGCCGCGGCGTCGCGCTCGGCTCCAAAGCCAAGGCACACTTCGTGCCGGCGTTGATCGTGCACTGGCTGCTGCGCCGCGGCGTCGCGCTCGGCCCCCAGACCAAGGCGCATTTCGTGTCGGCGTTGATCGTGCACTGGCCCGACGGGCAGGAGGCGCTGTTTGAAGGCCGGGTATTCGGACATGTGGTGTGGCCGCCCCGCGGCAGCCACGGCTTCGGTTATGACCCGATGTTCGTGCCCAACGGCTTCACCCGCACCTTCGGCGAGCTCACCCCGGAGGAAAAGCACGGGATTGACTGGGCCAGGGTGGATTGGACCCGTCCGGATGCCGCCGGCCTGTCCCACCGGGCGCGGGCGTTGCTGTTGATGGCCGCCGCCTGCCTGCGGCCGTGAACGCGGGGACATGACTGATTGTTGATTTTGGAATTTGGATTTTGGATTGTAGATATTGGAGTTGCGATCCGCCGGTTCATCACGCCGGGTTCGACATCTGAAACCCTTGCCCGGTGACGCGCCAATCCAAAATCTGAAATTCTTTTTTCGCCCCGCGGAGGCAACCGATGGTTGTGGATCAGATTCAAGAAACCCCCTCCGATGTCCGCCTTGTGCGGTCTGAAACCCTGGCGCGGTTGCACTGGCTGGCCATTTTCGGCCAGCTTATCACGGTGTTGGTCATCGCCTTGTATTTCAAATATGCTTTTGCCGTCGAAGCCTGTCTCATCATCATCGGCGTCTCCATTCTGCTCAACCTGTTCCTTTATCTGCCGCAGGGGCGCTGGCTCAGTGAGACCACGGCCACCGAGGTGTTTGTGTTTGACGCCGTCCAGTTTTTTGCGCTGGTCTATCTCACCGGCGGCATCAGCAATCCGTTTTCCATGATGGGGTTGGCCCCGGTGATGGTGGCGGCCAGCATTCTCTCGGCCCGCAACAGTCTGATTGTCGCCACGGTTGCCATTCTCGCCACCACGCTGGTGATGTGGTTTCACCATCCGCTGCCCTGGAAAGCCGATTCCCCTTTGCTGCTGCCGCCGCTCTATGTGTTCGGCCTGTGGGTGTCCTTCGCCATTTCCGTGTTGTTTGTCGGCTTTTTCACCTGGCGGATCGCCCAGGACGGCCGCCAGCTGTCACAGGCCCTGGCCGCCACGGAACTGGTGTTGAGTCGCGAGCAGCACCTGTCGCAGCTGGACGGTCTGGCTGCCGCCGCCGCCCATGAGCTGAGTACGCCGCTTGGCACCATCGCCTTGATTGCCAAGGAACTGAGCAAATCCGCCGCCGAGGGCTCCGAGGCGGAATCGGATTTGAAGATGCTGCGCGAACAGGTGGAGCGCTGCCGCGGCATCCTGCAGAAAATGACCTCCTTCAAAATTCACGGCGGGGATTTTTTCGAACTGGTGACCATGCGCCAAATCCTGGCGGAAATCGTTCAAAGCCGTGACGCCCGCACCATCGCCATCAACATTTCCGCCGTGGGCGACGGGCCGGAACCCTTCCGCCACCGCAATCCCGGCCTCACCTATGCCCTCTCCAACCTCATCGACAACGCCATTGACTTTGCGCAGGAAACCGTC
>JAISTL010000029.1 GCA_031272615.1 Methylobacteriaceae bacterium
CCTATCATAAAAGCATCGCGAAGCGGCTTCACCCCTCCCCGTCTGGAAGTTGTTTGAGGACATCGCGCACCGAAGCGCATTGGGGGGCGAAAAAAGCCGCCGCGGCCCGACAGAGTTGCGGCGGCTGAAAACGTATGATGCCACAGGCCGGAACAGGCTTTATCCGAACACCTTCTTGCCGTGGGGCGCGGCGCGCAGGTATTGCGGCGGGGCGGCAACCGTCGCTCCCAGTTCCAGCGCCGCCTGCCACGGCCAATGGGTGTTGAACATCATGCCGCGGCCGATGGCCACCGCGTCGGCCTGTTCCGCGTTGAGGATATCCTCGGCATGGTTGGGATCGGTGATCAGCCCGACGGTAATCACCGGGTAGGACACCTGCTTCTTGATGGCTTCCGCCAGGTACACCTGATAACCCGGGGCAAGGGGCGGCAGTTTCTGCCCGACCACCAGGCCGCCGGAGGAGACATCGAGGAAATCGCAGCCGTTGTCAGCCAGAACCCCGGCCAGGGCGATGCTCTGCTCCAGGTCCCAGCCGCCGTCGGCCCAGTCCGTCGCGGAAATGCGCACGCCCAGCGGCACCGAGGCGGGAATCGCCGCCTTGACGGCGCGGAACACTTCCAGCAGCGCGCGGGTGCGGTTTTCGAACGACCCGCCGTATTCGTCGTCCCGGTGGTTGGAGAGCGGCGACAAAAACTGATGCAGCAAGTAACCGTGGGCGCCGTGAAGCTCGATCACCTGAACACCGGCGGCAACGGCGCGCCGGGCGGCCGCGGCGAATTGCCCGACGATTTCGGCAATACCGTCTTTGGTGAGGGCTTCCGGGGTTTGACCGTCGGCTTCATAGGCGATGTCGGAGGCGGAAACAACCTGCCAGCCGTTGGGGTCATCCGCCGTCAGCTGCCGGCCGCCGAGCCACGGGCGATCGCCGGACCCCTTACGGCCGGAATGCTGCAGCTGGATGCCGATGGGGGTTTGGGAAAACGCGCGGACCCGCTCGATGGTTTTCCCCAGCACCTCCCCCTGCTCATCGTTCCACAGGCCGAGGTCCCAGTTGGTGATGCGCCCGCGCGGTTCGACGGCCGTCGCCTCGATAATGAACAGGCCCGCGCCGGACTGGGTCATGGCGGCGAAATGCATCAACGCCCAGTCGCCGGCAACGCCGTTCTCCGCGGAATACTGGCACATGGGGGGAATGACGATACGGTTCGGCAGCTCGACGGAACCGAATGAAATCGGGGAAAACAACGTGCTCATGATGCGGAAACCTTCCTGTGTGACATGCGCCCGCGCCGCCGCGGGCTCTCACCGGTTATTACCACGACGCCCATACGGTGACCAGTCCGTTTGGACACATTTGCCACGGGCATTTTTTGAAGACGCCAAAACTTGCACCGCAGTACACCCCGAACCGCGTGTCAGGCGGTTCATGCCGTGGTGGACACCGCGCGGCTGGGATGGCGGACGCCCTCGTCCGCCGGTCGCCGGGCGGGAGCCCGGCGACGAACCAACCGCGCCTGCAGCGCGGGGCGGACGAGGGCGTCCGCCATCCCGACCCGCCGCACCGGGGCAGCGACGTTTCAACCGGCGGTGTATAGACTGTACCCCCGTCCACCAAAATGCCGGGACAGTCTCCGCTCCGTTCACCGGTTATCGTAGAGCTGCAACGGCGGCGGCAGGGCGCCCGGCACGGGGCCGCCCTTCTCGATTTCGCCGAATATCTTGCGCAGGATGCCCGGCGCCATCGCCGACAGGGGGCTCACCGACAGAACCGGCCGGGTGATGCTTCCACCCACCCGGAAATTGACGCCGACCAACCCTTCATTGACGCCGCCGCCCAGGAACACCCCGAACAGCGGAACATTGGCAATGGCGTTGTTGAGGCCGTAGGCGGGGATGAAGGTGCCGTTGATGGTGAGCCTGTCCCTGGCGTAATCCAGAACACCCGACAGGGTAAAGCCGATTTCCGAACCAAAAATAACCACATCCTTCAACGTCAGCCGCCCGGCTTTTCTGGTAAACTCGGCGCGGGCCTTGCGGAACGCCACCTCGTTGGCGTTGACGGTCTGCGGCGGCGGCACGTTGCTGTCTCCGTCGCCGGATTGCGCCGTCGAACGGGAAATGAGGGTGTTGAGAGCGCTTTCGTCCCGCACAACGAACTGATCCACCTTGAGAACTCCGGACTGCTCGCCGCCCGCATCGGTTTCAAGCCTCAGATTCAGGTTCCCGCCATACACCCGCGGATACACGTAGAGAAAGCGCAGCAGCCTGCCGGCGTCTTCCGCGTTGACCTCTATGCGCGTGGCGCCGCCGCTTTGCGATGATACCGCCGCCACCGGAGAGCCCCCCAGCAGGGCGCTGGCGTCAACCTGTCGCAAAACACCCTCGCGTATTCCCAGTTTGATGACGGCCCGGGTCAGCGCCTCGCTGGAAAAGCCGGTGACGATATTCAGCTTGGCATTGATATCCATGGTGGAAAACGGGTCCCCGGACGGGGCCGACGCCGCGCCGCCCCGGGGCTGGACACCTTTGGTGAGGCTCCGGATGAGTCCGCGGCTGTCAAAGGTGTTGCCGACAAGGGTCAACGCCGTTACGCCATTCTGCCGGGTCAGGCGCAGAGACATTTCATCCCCCGGCGCAATCTTGAAGACGTCGCACATCGCGTCCTGAAGCGCGTAATCCGCTGAAAGCGTCGCCTTGCCCCGGATTTGCAGCGAGCCGACATCGGCGCTGATATCCTCGACGGAAACGGTTCCACCGGCGCCGGTGCGGGTTTTGAAGGTGACGGTTCCCGCCTTGCCGGCGCCCTTGCTCCAGCCGGGGATCAGCTGATTGACGGCGGCCTTGGCAAAATCCAGTTCGTGATAATTGACGCCCTTCTCCTCAAACAGGGATTTCACCGTATAATTGATGACGCCGTCCAGTTTTCCGGCGTCGGAAAAGCCGAGGCGCTTGCGGGCGGCGGCATCGAGGGCGGCGGTCAACACCTTTTCCCCGCGGCCGCGGCTGCTGCGGACATCGATTTTAACCGGGGCGTCGGCAACAAAACCGCTGCCGGTCACCGAGATGTCGCCGGGCGTATAGAACACCTTGAGTTTGCCCTTTTCAAAGGCGTGGCCGGGAACCACCCCCGGAAACGAGAGCCGGTCCAGGACGCCGACAACCTGCATCGGCAGCTCGGCAAAGGGCGGAACGTCCTTCAGCGGGATTCCCACATCGACGCGGAAGGACGCTTCGCCCGAAACCGACTCCAGGTCGATATCGACGCCGACGTTTTCCTTCACCGCCGGCAGTTCCATGAATTCGGCAAAGGCGGCCGCGCCGCCCAGCACATTGAAATTCACCTGAACGAGTTCATCGGGCCTGGTGAAATCATCGATGGTGATGGCGCCGTCGGTCAGCACGAGGCTCCTGTCGGTGTGGGCTGAGGGAATCCCGGCGCTCGCCAGCATGTCGGTGGACGTTCCGTCAGCCATGCCGGAAACCGATACGTCGCGCAGCACCGGCAACCCGTCCATCAGGAAGAAGGAGCCCTGCTCGACATCATAGGTCACCATCAGGGACTCCTTGGGAATCCGTTTGATTTCCTTGGATTTTCTCATATCCTCGCCGGAAAGATGCAGGAACAGGTCGATGGAGCGCGCCCGGCCGCCCTGCACATGGTCCACCAGGAAGTTGCGCACTCTGGTGGCATAGATTTGCGGCCACAGGCGCAGCGCCGCCCGGGTGTCGCAATCCCGTGCCTTCAGCTTCAGCGTCAGGTCCTTCGGGTCGGTGTCGTTGCCGATGGTCGCCGTCAGTTGCACATGGGCGTCCGGCCCGTTGAGTTCCAGCGTTTCCACCTCCACCACATCGCGGAAGGCCACTGCCGCCGAGAT
>JAISTL010000146.1 GCA_031272615.1 Methylobacteriaceae bacterium
TCATTGCGAGGAACGAAGCAATCCAGAAAAACAAAATGTGGAAATTTCACTGGATTGCCGCGCTTCGCTCGCAATGACGGCCTCACTGGCCGTGCGTCACTGCGGCGGCGGCGCCAGCACCGGTTTGCCGGGCGCGACATAGGTGGACTCGTCCTTGGTTCCCAGCCGCACCAGCATCGCCCGGTACAGGCGCGCCATGGTCGGCATTTCAACGAGGACCTCGCTGACGCCCGCGGGCAACGGCACCGCGCACAGCGCCGGGTACAGCTCGGCTTTGTGGCACACCTGCTGCACGTGCCCGCCCACCACCAGGATATGACCGGGGGAACCGAAAATCGGCAGCACCACCAGGGCAGGCTCGCGGCACTCGACGGTGAACGGCACATTCAGCGCCTCCTCCGCCGTTTCATGGCGGGTGACGGTGCAGGTCGGGTTTTCCGGATGCTGCTCGGCGTAGGCGTCGCCCGTGTCGGCGACGGGCACGAATTCCTTGGTATACGAGAAGTAGAGCCGCGGCTCGACGCCGATGCGCGGGATGAGCTCCCACCGCACGTCATGATAGGCGCCGCACTGGGCGGTCATGATGGTGGCGCCCACCAGCACCAGCGCGTTGCAGGCGATGACCCGGCGGAGCGACGCCGTGGCGGAGGGGCTGACGAGATAGAGCGACAGGGCGATCAGCGCCGGAGTGAGAATCCCCAGCAGCCGCCACGGGAACTGGATGAAATCGGCTCCGGGAAAATTCTCGTAGAACGGCAGGGAAAACCGCATCTGCAGCAGCATCACGATCAGCACCATCGCCGGCAGGATGCTGAGGACAATTTTGCCCCGCGCCGACAGCGGCGGGTAGCGCACGGGTTCACCGGCGACGGGAGTCCACAGGTGATAGATCCGTGACACGGCGCCGTCCACCGGGTTCAGCACGCTCTCCGGCAGGTAGCGGTAGAAGACGCCGGCGGCGGCGGCGCGCGGCCGCAGGGTGATGAAGGCCAGGCCTTGGCGGGCGACGCGCACAACCGGCGCCGCCCAGCCGCGCTCGAGCCGGGCGAGGATGCCCGGCAGCGCCGCCAGTACGCCCAGCACCGTAAAGGCCATGGGAACCAAATCGATTTGCACCGTATACAGAAAGAAGTTCTCACCGAAACGCCAGTCCGAATCCCAGAAATAGCGGTACAGCGGCACGAACTCGTCCCGCGGCACATATTGGGTGCCCAGCCGCGTGAGGTCGTAATCCTTGCCGATGATGGCCATCGGCACCAGATAGATGCCGGCGGTTATCGCAAACACCAGCGCCGCCTGCCAGAACCGGTTGTCCAGCATGGCGAGAATCCGGCGGGTCGCCAGAGCGTACACGAAGGCGAGAAAGCCGCCGATGAGCAGGGCGAAAAAGGCGAAGGCCGTATGCCCGAGGATGACCGCCGCCGAAAAGAAACCAAGGGATTTGGTGACCCGCTTCTGGTCGAGGGAGCGCAGCAGCGCCCAGATGAACCACGGCATGAACATGCAGGCGGAGTACTCGGCGTGGGCGCCGCGGATCAGAAAATTGGTGATGGAGTAGTTGGCCACCGCCATCATGACGCCGCCGCAAAACGCGATGAACGGCGTGCCGCCGATGAAGCGCACCAGGCGTTTCATGCCGTAGGAGCCGACCATGCTGTAAAACACGATGCCCAGCGCCATGGCGTTTTTCAGGGAAAAGCCGCTGACGAAATAGAACGACGCCGCGGCGAGATAGAACGCCTTGTGGTAGAGCAGCGGCTGCGGCGACCCGGCGGTGAAGTTGTCTTTCACCGACCATATGGGCAGGAAATCCAGCTGGGCGAAATGCTCGACATAGATGAACAGCCGCGAGAACGGCACCATCTGGTCATGGGTGAAGGGCCAGGTCTCGACTTCCCACGAGTGCCAGACGATGGAGGCGCCGAGCGCCGCGTAGAGCACAAACACAAGAACGCCGCAAAACAGGCGATCGGCACTGAGATACCGCACCAATTCGAGGGAACGCAGGACATAGTGTTTCACGACAGGACCCATCCAGGAAAACCGCTTGACCGCGCCCGCAACCAAACGCCGCACCCCGGCGCGGCAACGGACGTTCCTCCTTCTTTGAACTACTTTTCCGGCAAATTCAAGCGCGCAACTGTGTCATCCTTAGGAAACCGTTACCCGCCGCCGGCGCCGCGCCGGCCGCGGCATTTTAACCGAATCCCGCAGATTCCGCATGCTCCGGGTCTGGACGCTCACGGCGACAGCCCTAGTTGAAAAGGCGTGCCCGGGGTGTGAAGGCGACCCGCCAACCATCCGCCCCACTGTAACAGTGAGTAAAAAGGAAAAAAACAAAATGAAACGTCTGGACTTGAAGCCGCGCTCGATGAACCTTCTGGGGGTTGCCTTTCCGGGGGGCAACGCGGTGGTTTATACCGTGGAACTGGACGGCAAAACCCTCGAATTCAACTGCATGTATATGAACGCCACCGTCAACGGCTTGCGTTTCATGCTGTTCGGCGATCTCAACCCCTATCTGCTCTCCCTGAGCAAGGTCAATGACCGCATGGCCGGCGTGCTGCAGGAAATCACCTTCGACATGCTGGACGGCAAGCCGGCGCCGGAAATGCCGGTCAACCTGCTGACCGCGCGCCCCGGTCGCAAGGTCCATCCCGACGCCGGCAACCACATCGGCCGCGGCCCGGGCAACAAGGTCAAATACGGCCGCGGCTTCGTGCCCGTCTGGGCATGAGACATGAGGAATTGAAGGATTGAAGGCTTTGGATTGAAGATTTTGGATTGGTGTGGCCCGAACGGTCGTGCTCCACGGCGAGGTACGTACCGGCGGAAATTGAGCACCGTA
>JAISTL010000009.1 GCA_031272615.1 Methylobacteriaceae bacterium
CAGTTCGGCCCGCGGCAAAACCCTCGTTCTGGTGGTGACCGGCAAGGGCTCCGCGGCGCCTGCCGAAACCCTGGCGTCGCTTTATGACCGGCGCGGCATTCTGCGGCAGATGCTGCCCCACTGGCTGGCGGGCCCCGAGCTTCGGCCCGTGGTTCTCGGCTTCGACGAGGCCGCCGTGCGCCACGGCGGCAGCGGCGCCTGGTACGTGCGGTTGCGGCGCAGAAGTTGAGCGCGCTGTCGCATGAACCTGTGGATAGTCCTGTCAAAAGGGCTTACCCCGGCCGCAAACCGACTTACTGTCGTTCTTCCAGTCCTCGCGCGGAGTCCTTTCGCCTGATGTGTCGCAACCCCTGTTTCCCGGATCGTTCCCATGCCCCATAAACCCCTCGATGTCCTCACCATCGGCAACGCCATTGTCGATATTCTCGCCCATGCCGATGATTCCTTCATTATTGAACAGAATATCGTCAAGGGCGCCATGCAACTCATCGACGAGGAGCGGGCGCTGGCACTCTACAAGGCCATGGGGCCCGCCACCGTGATGTCCGGCGGCTCGGCGGCCAACACCGCCGCAGGAATTGCCGGGCTCGGCGGCAAAGCCGGTTTTATCGGCAAGGTGCGCAATGACGGCCTGGGCAACTCCTTCCGTCACGATCTCAAGGCGCTGGGCATCAGCTACACCGTGGCTCCGGCGGTGGACGGGCCCGCCACCGCCCGCTGTTTCGTGCTGGTCACTCCCGACGGCGAGCGCACCATGAACACCTATCTCGGCGCCAGCCAGAATCTCAGCGAGGACGATATCGACCCGGCGGTCATCGGTTCGGCGGAGGTGGTGTATCTGGAGGGGTATCTCTGGGATCCGCCGGCGGCCAAGCAGGCTTTCCGCAAGGCCATCAAAGCCGCCCGCAAGGCCAAATCCAAGGTCGCCTTCACCCTGTCCGACAGTTTCTGTGTCGACCGTTACCGCGAGGAGTTTCTCGGCCTCATCCGGCACGGCGACATCGACATTCTGTTTGCCAACACCGCCGAACTGAAAAGCCTCTATGAAACCTCCGACGAGCTCACGGCGGTGCAGGCGCTGAAAAATGAAGGCGTTCTCGGCGTCGTCACCCGTTCGGAGAAAGGCGTTTATGTCGTCACCCGCGAGGAGACGCGCTCGTTCCCGGCGTTCCCCGTGGAGAGCGTGGTGGATACCACCGGCGCCGGGGATCTCTTCGCCGCCGGGTTCCTCGCGGCGCTCAGCAAGGGCCTGGATATGGCGGATGCCGCCGGGGTAGGGGCGCTGGCCGCCGCCGAAGTCATCACCCATATTGGCCCGCGCCCGCAGGTAAACCTGCTGGATCTGGCGCGGCAGGAGGGTTACAGGATGTAAGACGGGCGCAGCGGGTCCACAACCGCCCTGCCCGGATTCGCTTCATTTGTTCCGGTGTCATTTTCCCGGCGGGTGTGCCCGCTGGTCGATGACCAGGGTTCCGGCGCTGACATAGACCCGGGGAGACGAGTCGGATCTCCGTGGACTCCAGCGTCCCGAGACCACGTTCAGCAGCCTTTTCATCAGGCCGATACGCTTATCCAGTTTCCGGTTTTTCGCCTGTCGGCCGCCGGTCGTCGTTTCCAGCGCAAGCCCGGCGGAATTTGCGGCGGGGACAGCAAGCGGCGCGGTGCTGTTCTGGTTTTCGAACACGGGTTTGTCATCGCCTGGCGATGATTCGCCAGGTTTCTCCCCACCGGTGTCTTCATTGAGCGGCAGCGGCGCCTCCCGGGCCGAATCAATCAGGCGACCGCGCAGGGAAGCCGTCGCCGTTTCATCCCCGCCGCTTGATTTATCGGACTCTTCGGCCTCCAGAGCGTTGATCTTCCGTATTGCCGTTGTCAGACGGCCGATTTCTCCGGTCCCGGCTTCGTCGTCGACGTGCGGTGCATCGGAAATCCCGGCCAACAACGCTTTCAGCTGGGTTTCCATTTCCCTGAGCGCCGTATGAACGGTTTTATCCGAGGCAAGACTTGACGCTTTCAGCTCTTCGAAACCGGCGGCCAGTTGAAGCAGGGTTTCCTTCAATTTCAGGCCGTCCACCGCCGGGGCCTGATTGAGTCTTTCTTTCAACTGCCCGGTAAAATCCCGCAGTTCAGCGACGGTTTGATCGGACCGGGTCACGGCCTCGCACACCGTTCCCACGGTATTGTTCAGAGCATCCATCCGCCGTGTGATGTCTTCGTGTTGTGACGAAACGGGCGGCAGCAGATTGGTCAGCTGTTGCTCAAAATCGGCGATTTTTGCATCCAGCGCCCGGGATACGTCCTCCCACAGCCCGGCGCCGACCCTGTTTTCCGTCATGCCCCGGGCAATGTCGTCGAGGCGTGCGGCAATGCCGCTCAGTGCCCGGTCCAACTCGCTCCGGTATGTCATGGCGTCGGAATCCATCGATGTTTTCAGCACTTCCATGTCGGCGCGCACACGGCCCGCTTCACAGCTCCACCGTTCGATACAATGTCCGAGCAGCGTAACCGCTTCACTCAGCCGGGTTTCATCCACCATGCGGCTGTCAAACCGCTTGAGGTCATCGCTGA
>JAISTL010000075.1 GCA_031272615.1 Methylobacteriaceae bacterium
GGTCTGGCAGGTGCTGATGGTGTTGGCTCCGGCATAAACCGGAAGCCGCCCCCTGGTCTGATCGATGGAGATATCCAGCGCCCTCCGGTATTCCGTTTCGCTGATACCATAGAATTCACCGGTGGTTCCGATGGCGAAAATGCCGTGAATGCCGCCCTTGATCAAGTGTTCGATCAGATTGCGCAATTCCGGTTCCAGCACTTTGCCGTCCGCCGACAGCGGCGTGACCATGGCCGGCAGAACGCCCTTCAGTTCAAAAGCCATTTTATCTCTCCGTAAGTTCAGTATGTCCGCAGATGATCGGGGACGAACAGCAGGTCCATCCTCTCCACCAGCCCCTTGAATTCATCGATCCGCCGGTTCTCGTATGTCTTGAACATCGGGGTCCGGCGGATTTTGTCGAGCAGCGCGTCGTCCTCCGGCGAAAACCCGGTTTCGACCGCCTTGCACACGTCGAGCAGATGGTTGACCTTGCCGGTGCCGTAAAACGCCGTGCTGACGCCGTTGCGGGATACCGCCCAGCGCACGGCCGCGGCGGCCGCGGCGGCGCTGTCCACCCCGGCTTCCGCCGTCATCTTGAACAGGTCGCCCTTCATGAACACCTCGCGGATGATGACGCCCATGCCCTTTTCCGCGGCCAGCGGAATGATGACGTCCCCCGGGGTGTAATCACCGAAATTGAAGTTGATGTAGATCACGTCGAAATGACCGGATTCAATCATCCTGCGGTAGATCTCCGTCCCGGAGAACGTGTCGGCGCTGGCGAAGCGGATCAGCCCCTCCTTCTTCAGCGCGGCGATGTTGTAGCCGATTTTGTCCAGGTAGTCCGGGTCATGGTCGAAGGCCCACTTCAGCGGCGGAACATTGAGAAAATCAAGGCGCTCGATGCCCATCAACGTGTTGATGCGCTGAACCTCCGCCCGCAGCAGTTCGAGATTGGCCAGGCGCAGGTTGAATTTGTCATAACCGTAAGCCATCTGCTCCGGGCGGGTCTGGATATACACTTCATAGGGCGGCGGGTTGTTCCTGAGGTTGCGGCCCAGCGCTTCCTTTTCGGAATCCTGAGTGACGTCAAACAGGTTGATGCCGTTGTCATACGCGGTCTTCAACACCTTCAACCGCTGCTCGCCGCCGAAGTCGGGAAAGATGTACCCCGGCGTCAGGCTCTTGACCCGGTCCTCGTTGAACCCCCTGGACCGGCCGTCCGCCATGTATTCGTGTCCGCCCATGCCGATGATGGACACATCGATTCCGGTGTTACCCAGTGGTACCCGTTTCATGCTTCACTCCTCCCATTTGAGTATCGATCACGCAGCGCGCGACGCGGCGGATATGTTGATTCATCAACTGTTCCGCCAATTCCCCGTTGTTCGATTTCACGGCTTCGAGAATGCCGCTGTGTTCCCTGAACGCCGTCACGGATTCGCCGACGCCCATTTCGAAGGAGAGCTCGCGAATGGTCTTGTCAATGGAACGCAGCGACAGAATGAGATTGATCAGATAGTTGTTGCGGGATGCCTCCCTGAGAATTTTGTGAAATGTCGAGTTGAGCGAGGCAATCTCGTTGGTGACGGATTCGGCGCCGGGGTTTTCGCTTTTCAGCAGGGCGTCGACCTTGCCGAGGCACCCGGACATGGTGTGGATCTCTTCCCTGGTGCAGTTGCTGGCGGCGAAATGCGCGGCCACGCCTTCCAGCGACGCGCGCATGAACGCGATCTGGGCAATCTGATCCGACGGGATGTGGGAGACAAAGGACCCGACCCGCGGCTGAACGTAAATCAGTCCTTCGGCCTGAAGAATGCGGAACGCCTCCTTGACCGGGGTGGTGCTGATCTTCAGGATACGGCTGATCACCCGCTCGGAGACCTGCTCGTCGGGCCGCAGCTGCCCCTTGAGAATCATCCGGCGAATGATATCGGCGACCTGATCGCGAATGGGCAGAACGTCAACAATGGGGTGGATATCGGAAAAATCGGCGGACCGCCGCGATTCTTCGGCCAACAATTTCTCGGCACGGGTACTATCAAGCTGAAACATCCGGCGCGTCCTAACCTGATATCTGATATCTGATATATCAGACTCACAGGTACCAAACGACCGGGCGGCCGTCAACACGCGGCGCCGTGAAAATCAGTGGAAGATCACGTGCGTTTGGTTGAAATGCCGCCGGTGCGGTGCTGAAACCGCACGATTCAGGGAACTCCGGCCGGATCTGCGACATTTGGTCATACTCGGGGCCGGGCGGACGACTCTGTCCGGGGAGCAAAGGCCCGATACGCGTTTTTTGACCCGGGACCGATGGCTGCAGATGTGATATATCCGGGCGGTGACACAAACGGGAGGTGGCCAATGACAGTCATGGAAGGGCTCAGAATCCGGAATTACCGGTCGTTGCGCGATATTGCGATGGGCAGAATCGGCACGGACGGGGCATTGCGGGACGCAGCGCCGCTGACGCCTTTAACGGTCCTCATCGGCAAAAACGGCGTCGGCAAAAACGCGTTGTTCGATGCCCTCGGGTTTATCGCCGACTGCATGGAAACGGATTTGGAGACCGTTTGCAACGCAAGGAATCGCGGCGGGTATGACGCGCTCGTTTCGTCCGGCGTTGACCAGCCCATCGGGATCGCGGTGCATTACCGGGAGTCGGGAAACGGTTCCGCCCTCACCTATGAATTGAGCGTCGGCAAGGACCCGGCCACGGGGCGCGCCATCGTCCTCAGTGAGCGGTTGAGCGGGAGCGCCGCGAGCGGCGGCGATTCCGCCGGTTCGAGGTCGTTCTTGCAGCTGGAAAGGGGAAAAGGCACGGTCTACACCGGAGATGACGCTGTCGGGGGGGATGAGGCGCTCACGCGGACTGTTGAATTCGACCCGCACAAGTCGGCGCTGGTGTCTCTTGCGGAACAATTCTCCGAATATCCGCGTATTGCGCGGTTCAAGAAGTATGTTCAAAGCTGGTATTTCAGTGGTTTTACGCCCGAAGCGGCCAGAAGAGCGTCGCAGGGCGGGGAGCAGACGCACCTGAACCCAACGGGTGACAATATCGGCAATGTCATCCAGTATATGGAACGGGCCCACCCGGTCCTGTTCAGAAAAATCCTGGTGGATGTCGCCACGGAAGTACCGGGAATCGGCACGGTTGAACCCCACCGGGACCCCGTCACCGACACCCTCCACCTGCTGTTCAAAGACAGGGGTTTCGCCAGGCCGTTCACTCAGGAGCAGATGTCCGACGGAACGCTGAAAATGTTCGGGTATTTTCTGCTGCTGAACGATCCGGAACCGGCTCCGCTGGTATGCATCAGGGAACCTGAAAACGGGCTTTATCTCAAGCTGCTGGAAACGCTGGCAAACGAATTCAAGGCTCATGCCACGGGCCGGGAGGGCTCGCCGCAGATTTTCATCACCACCCACCACCCGTATCTTGTCGATGTGTTCGACCCGGAAGACGTATGGATTCTTGAAAAAGGGCGGGACGGATTTTCCACCATATCCAAAGCGGCTGATTATGAGGACGTCAAAGACCTCGCCGCCGGGGGCTTTCCGCTGGGCGAACTGTGGTACAAGGATTTCTTCGACCCGAGATGAGCGGCAA
>JAISTL010000112.1 GCA_031272615.1 Methylobacteriaceae bacterium
CCGGTCGCTCCCGGATTTGCACAACCGGAGAGAGCCAGTACGGTCGCCGCCAGGATTGCCGGTTTTACACGTTTCATTTCTGAACTCCAGTCCTTTTCGTTCCAGCGGCGGAAAACCGCGGAACAAAGGCGCAGAAGGATTACACCCGCCCCACTATTCCGGTTTGCCCCACAAAAATACCAAGCCTGCAACGCCAGCGCAGCCGTCGCGTCCATCGCGTATTTCAGTGACTACATTTCACCGCCGGTTTGGTACTACCCACCCGCGGGAAAAGCTGTAAAGGAAAATCACCACAGGCACCATGAAAAAAACGCCTTATCCCCTTCGGTTTCCCGACGACACCGGCCGGTATCAGATTTTATTCTGGCCCGGATCCTTCATGGACGAGGAGTGGAAGAAGGATTGTCGATTTCAGACGATGGATTTCACGGCATTTCACGCTGGGCTCACGTCGCATTTCGTATTCCCGTTTGCCGATGCGGGGACACGAGGCCAGGATGTCCGGCGCCGGTCAGGCGGCCTGCCACCCCCTCTTATTGTCCGCCGCCGTCATGCCCGGTCACACTGATACCCGGAGTGCCCCCGGATATCCTCGAATCATCCGCGAAGCCGGGTTCACCCGGTGATATCGGTGTCATTTGCCCCATCGAAGGCGCCTTCGGCACATCAAAAATGTCTTTTTTGGGCTCGCCCGGCCGGCAATTCTTCGAAAGGGAGTTCGACGGAAAATAGTCGTTAATTTTGACGGACCAGCAAGTCAAATGTTGATATCAGTGTCTTTCAAACCACGCTCGTGTGTGGCGAAAAGCCTATGATGAAAACACATCATTTGGAGGCATGACTCCATCAGTCTTATATTGGAATAATTAACAAGAAATCCACTTGACTCTCGTCCTTTCGTTGAATATTACTTGCAAAAATTGGTCTGACCAATTCCAGGAACGTTCCGAAAAAGAAAAAAAAGTCAATAGTAACTTCTGGAGGGAAACAATGAAAATCCTTGCTTCAATCAATAAGATACCGGGCGGCATTATGGTGGTTCCGCTGCTCCTCGGAGCGTTGATGAACACCCTGTTTCCGAACGCGTTCACCAGCATCGGCGGTCTCACGGCGGCGACCTTCTCCAAAGCCGCGGCCAACACCGTCATCGGCGTCACCCTGGTCTGCATCGGCTCGCAGATTTCACTCAAGGCCTCGCCGCAGATTCTCAAACGCGGTCTCACGTTGACACTGGCGAAATTCCTGGCCGGGTTCATCCCCGCGGTTCTCGTCGGGCAGCTCATCGGGCCCGAAGGCCTGCTCGGCATCACGCCGTTCATGCTCATCGCCGCGGTGACCAACAGCAACGGCGGTCTCTACTTCGGCTTGGTTTCCCAGTACGGCGACGACATTGACGGCGGCGTGTGGGCGGTCATCTCCATCAATGACGGTCCGTTCCTGACTCTGGTCGGCATGGGTCTCGGCGGTTTGGCCAATATTCCCGCGTGGGCGTTGCTGTCGACGATCATTCCGCTGGCTGTCGGCTTCATTCTCGGCAACCTGGACGAAGACATCGCCAAGCTGTTGAAGCCCGGTGGATACATGCTGATCCCGTTCTTCGCCTTCCCGCTGGGTTGCACGTTGAGCTTCCAGACCATCGTCAGCGCCGGCGCCACCGGCATCCTGCTCGGTGTGTGCTGCGTCGCCCTCACCATGCTGTTCTGCATCTCGACGGACAAGTTCATCCTGGGGCGGCCCGGCTATGCGGGTGCGGCGTTGTCAACCACCGCGGGCAACGCGGCGGCGACGCCGGCGGTTCTGGCGACGGCTGACCCCACCCTTCAGGCATTGGTGGGTCCGACAACCGCGGCCATCGCCGCTTCGGTGGTGGTGACGGCGATTCTGGCGCCCATTGTCACCACATGGGCGGTGAAGATGTGGGGCAGCCCGAAGAGCCCTGATAAAGCGCTCAATGCGTAACGCGACGGCCCAAACGACGTGTTTCCTTGCCGATGCCGGGGCATCACCGGCATCGGCCTTCACAAAAGGAGGAAAATAACATGAAGGCAAACGCAATTATGGTCGACGCAAAAGACAACGTCGCCACCGTGGTGGAACCGATCAGCAAGGGGGCTGACATCCACTATTTCGTCAAGGGGGAACTGGTTGACCTCAAGGCTTCGGAAGATATCCCCGCCAACCACAAGATCGCCCTTGCCGGGATCAAGACGGGCGAACACGTCATCAAATACGGCGAGACCATCGGCGCGGCCACTAGGGATATCCCTGTCGGCGCGTGGGTTTCACATGAGAACATCGTGAGCCTGCCGAGAGATTACGACAGCGAGCTCAAATAGAAAGAGGGAGGACCCGTTATGCAATTTATGGGATATAGACGTCCGGACGGACTGGTGGGAATTCGCAATCACGTGCTGATTCTGCCCACCTGCGCCTGCGGAAGTGAAGTCTGCCGCGTGGTCGCCCAACAGGTCAACGGCGCCGTGCATATCATCAACAACAGCGGCTGCGCCGAAGTCAAGGTCAATGAAGACATGACCCAGACCATCCTGACGGGGTTTGCGGCCAATCCGAACATCTACGGCACGGTCGTCATCGGCCTGGGCTGCGAGAACGTGCCCCACGACAAGCTTCTGGACAACATCAGGAAAAAGACCAACAAACCGGTGGTGTCCTTCGGCATTCAGGAAATCGGCGGCACGGTGAAGACCATCGACATGGCGGTGAGAGCCGCCCGGCAGATGGTATCCGAGGCGAGCCAGCTGAAGCGCGAGCCGTGTGACATGTCCGAACTCATTCTCGGTTTGGAGTGCGGCGGTTCCGACGCCACCTCCGGGTTCACCGCCAACCCGGCTTTGGGTTGGGTCAGCGACAGGCTCATCGAAATGGGCGCGTCGACGATCATGGCCGAGACCATCGAGCTCATCGGCGCCGAACACGTTCTGGCCAGGCGCGGCGCCACCAAGGAAATCCATGACCAGATCATCATGATCTGCAAAAACTTCGAAGAACATCTGGCCGGCGTCGGGCAGGACTGCCGTCATGGGCAGCCCACTCCCGGCAACAAGGCCGGCGGCCTCTCCACCATCGAGGAGAAGTCCCTCGGGTGCATCTACAAGGGCGGTCACTACCCGATCGTCGAAGTGGTGCCCGAGGGCGTGCGGCCGACCAAGAAGGGCTCCATCATCATGGACACCCCGGGCTACGACATCGCCTGCAACACCGCCATGATTGCCGGCGGCTGCCAGGTCATCGCCTTCACGACGGGGCGCGGCACTCCCACCGGCCACGCCGTCGCGCCCATTCTCAAGATTACCGGCAACAAACAGACCTTCGAAAAAATGAAGGATAATCTTGAGGTGGATGTGAGCGCCGTGACCGAAGGCAAGATGAGCATCGAAGAAGCCGGGCAGGTCATCATGGATGAGCTCCTGGCCATCATGAATGGGAAGCTGACTCTGGCTGAAGTGTACGGCTTCTCCGACACGGCCATCGACAGAATGTGCCGGTTTATCTGAGACCTCGCGATTTCGCGGGCCGGAACGCTCTTGTGGCGTTCCGGCCTTTTTTGTCGGGCCGGGGCCCGGGCGTCGCGTCCGGTTGCTGTAAAGACATCACCACCGGATGTTGGCGTTGTCAAACGGTAGGGCGTACTGATGCGCCGGAGCCGAAACGGCTTCATCAATGACCACCGTCGACACCCATATCTCTTCTTCCGCCGAAAACGCCTTGAGCAACCGCGGTTTCCCGGGTTCGATGGCCGACGCGTCCACGAACACCGGACACCCCGCTCAAATCGTCATAAAACTCTTTATCGGCAAACCTTTCCGGTCTTCAGCCAGGGTGCGGGCTCGTCACAGAGCCGCTCCAGCTACGCCTCCAGCGGCACGGCCTGCTTTCGGCGTTTCAGCCCGTTTTCGACCGCAAGCCTGATCGTCTCTGTGACGCCCTTGCAGGGTGGAGAAATCTGCCGGGTGCGGTTCATGTCAGCCGGTTCCTTCCAATTGTCGCCGTAATGTCCTCTACATTGAGCGATTTCCATCGTGTCATTCTTTGAGAGCCGATAGACAAGGCGGTTCTTCGCATCAATCCTGCGCGACCACCAACCGGCCAAGTCCCCCGAAAGCTGTTCCGGTTTCCCTATGCCGTCATAACCATTGCGCCGGATGTCATCGATGAGGAAATTGATTTTCTTCAAGGTTTTCTTGTCTTGGCTCTGCCGATAAGTGTAATCCTGCCATCCTGTTTCGGTGAAATTGATTTTCATTGCTCCATCGCCCGCAACTCCTCAGGCGTCTTTGAAACGACTTTGCCCTCATTTGCCTGTTTTACAGATTCGCGCAAGACAGCCATGTC
>JAISTL010000113.1 GCA_031272615.1 Methylobacteriaceae bacterium
AGCACGGTGAGAGCGGCGGACGCCATAAGGGCCATACGCGCCGGACGCCGGGAGGCGTGAAAGGTCGCGGCAGGACCGGATGTAAGGGGAGGGGTATTCTTCTTGTGACGCAGGGACATGGACAAGCCCTTGGGAGTAGTGAAATTGAAACCTAAAAAAGGTGTTTAGCACATTTTGCCGGATATGCGTAAAATAATGGTTAATTTTTGACTAACACGGAGGGTTAATTAACGGTTCACAGGAATGTTCCAGCCGCGGCGGAGTTGGTGGACCTGGTGGACTTGGTGGACTTGGTGGACAAAATGGGCATTTGCGCCTGTTTTTTCAGCATTTTGCTGTCCACCATGTCCACCATGTCCACCATGTCCACCGTGTCCACCAGAGTTTTTCGCTTGCATCGGCGGGCGTTTCCTGAGACAGAGCGTGCCGACGTCTCCGGCAGCGGTTGCCGGGGCCCAGCCGTTTCGTGTGACCAATGCCCCACAGCCCTTCTGCGTCGCCGGTTTCCCGGCGGCGGACCTTTGCCATCATTTCCCACCCCGACGCCGGCAAGACGACGCTGACGGAAAAGCTGCTGCTGTTCGGCGGCGCCATCCAGCTCGCCGGTGAAGTCAAAGCCAAGCGCAATCGCGCCCAGTCCCATTCCGACTGGATGAGCATCGAGCGGGAGCGCGGCATCTCGGTGGTGACCTCGGTGATGACCTTCGAATACGCCGACTGCGTGTTCAACCTGCTGGATACGCCGGGGCACGAGGACTTCTCCGAGGATACCTACCGCACGCTGACGGCGGTGGACTCGGCGGTGATGGTCATCGACGCCGCCAAGGGCATCGAATCCCGCACGCGCAAACTCTTCGAGGTGTGCCGGTTGCGGGATATCCCCATCGTCACCTTCATCAACAAGCTGGATCGGGAATCCCTCGATTTCTTCGAGCTGCTGGACGACATCGAAAACACCCTGCAGCTGGAGACAGCGCCCGCCACCTGGCCGGTGGGGCAGGGCGGCAGTTTTGCCGGAACCTATGAGTTCGCCCGCAAACTGCTCAGCCGGCTCGATCGGGACGAGACGCCGAAGCAGGTTTCGGGCCCCGATGATTCGCGGGTGCTGGGCCTGCTGCCGGAGCACGAGCGGGAGGCGTGGCTCGAAGGGGCGGCGCTGGCGGCGGAGGCGCTGCGGCCCTTCGACATGAAGGCGTTCCGCGAGGGCAACCTGACTCCGGTGTTCTTCGGTTCGGCGCTGCGCAATTTCGGCGTGCGGGACCTCATCGACGCGCTGGCGGCGGTGGCCCCGAGCCCGCGCGGGCAGGACGCCGACAAGCGCGTCATCGAGCCGGACGAAGAGCATATGACCGGCTTCGTGTTCAAAATCCAGGCGAACATGGACCCGAATCACCGGGATCGCATGGCGTTCATGCGGGTGTGTTCCGGCCGGCTGCAGCGCGGCATGAAGGCCAAGCTGGTGCGCACCGGCAAAACCATGAGCCTGACGGCGCCGCAGTTCTTTTTCGCGCAGAACCGCTCGATTGCCGATGAAGCCTATGCGGGGGACGTGGTCGGCATTCCCAACCACGGCGTGTTGCGCATCGGCGACACCCTGACCGAGGGCGAGGACATCGTGTTTCGCGGCGTGCCGAGTTTCGCGCCGGAAATCATGCGTCGCGTCAAGCTCACCGACGCCATGAAGGCGAAGAAGCTGAAGGAGGCGCTGCAGCAGATGGCGGAGGAGGGCGTGGTGCAGGTGTTCACGCCGCGGGACGGCTCGGGGCTGATTGTCGGCGTGGTCGGCGCGCTGCAGCTCGATGTGCTGCAAACGCGGCTGCTGGCGGAATACGGCCTGCCGGTGGCCTACGACCCGGTGCGCTTCACCCTGTGCCGGTGGATTTCCGGGGAGAAAACCGCGCTGGAGAGCTTCATCGGCAGCCACCTTTCATCGGTGGCCGACGATCTCGACGGCGCGCCGGTGTTCCTCTCACCGAGCCCCTTCTCGCTGCAGTATGACCAGGAGCGGGCGCCGGGGGTTTCCTTCGTCGACATCAAGGATTATCAGAAGAGCGCGGAGGGCTGACGCGGCCGTCAGCCGCCGTAGCGGTTGGCCAGACGCCGGGAGAGCTTTTCCGCCTCGGCGGTGAAATTGCGAATCACCGCCTGGCCCTGGGGGGTGCAGTGCCGGTAGGTCAGCGCGTAATTGCGGTATCCGCGGTTGTAGGCGCCGATGATGGTGCCGCGGCGCTTGGCGCTCTGGCCGCTTTCGGCGTCAACCAGGGTGCGCATGCTGCTGGTCCACGGGAAGAGCTGCATTTCCGAGCAGATGGAGTGCAGATAGGCCAGGGAGCCGACCAGCTCCGACAGGCGGAACAACTCTTTGTCATAGGAGGTGGCCTCGATGGCCTTGACGGTTTCCTTGTCTTTGGGCGGCGGCGCGCCCTTGCGGGCGGTTTGCGCCGGAGCCGCCGTCAGCGCGGCGCAAAGCAGCCAGACAGCCGGCGCGAAGAGGAAAGAGACGGAACGAGAGGAAGGCAAGTTCTGTGACGACACGATCAAGAAAACCCGTTATAGAGGTGTGAAGCGGTGATTCCCGGCGGACGGCGCCGCGGCATCCCGCGCCGAAACATGACAGAAAACCGTGCAAAAATGGTAAAAAAATTCCGACGCTCTGGCCAATCGGCGCGTACTATGCTGTATTGATTGCGTTATTTGTGATTCATGGGCGCCGGAAACAGGTGGGGGCAAATTTGCGTTTTGTTAAGAATGTCTACGAGTTGTTAACCATTTTGGTGTTTGATAGCCGGTATGCGAACTGACAAGGTAACCTATCCTATGCAGCCCATAGCCCGTCTCATGTTTCGACTGACGCTTGTGACAGCCCTGACACTGATGACGGCGGGATGCGGGATGACGGTGCGGATGCCGTCATTGCTGGGGGACGACGTGGAGGTTACCGGCTCGCTGGACCCGGAGGCGCAGAAGAGCGGCGCCATCCGGAATTTGCCGGCCTTCGACGAAGAGGATTGGCGGCGCTCCAACGGCGCCATGGAGCTGGCGATGGACCCGCAGGGGCCGGGAACGCCGGTTTCGTGGGATAATCCGGAATCGCACCGCAAGGGGGTGTTCACGCCGCGGGGTTCGCCGTTTGTCGAAAAGAATCAGATTTGCCGTTTCTTCGCCCTGGACCTGACGGAAACCGCCGGGCAGAACCGCTATACCGGCCAGGCGTGCCGCCAGTCCGGTGAGAATTGGGTCATCACCAGTTTTGATTCGGTTGAAAACGGCTCGAAGCTCGGAGAAAGCGTCGCTGCCGCCACCATTCTGCCGCAGGCCAGCGCCTACGCCCCGCTGGAGGCCGACGCGCCGATGACGCTGATGCCGTAGGCGCGGGCAATCGGTGGACGAGGGTGGACACGGTGGACTTGGTGGACGAGGGTGGACGAATCCGCAGCTCCACCGGTCGACGTGTCGCACCGCCCGTGCCGCGTCACACCAGCCGGTGGAGTGGGCGGATTCGTCCACCATGTCCACCCTCGTCCACCATATCCACC
>JAISTL010000149.1 GCA_031272615.1 Methylobacteriaceae bacterium
CGGCGGCGGCGATGGCCTCGCGGGTCTCGTCAACGCTCGCGTCGGCAACTTCGGCAACGGTTTCGCCCGTGGCCGGGTTGGCGACGGGGAAGGTTTTGCCCGAGGCCGCGTCCCGCCAGACTCCGTTGATGAAAAGGCGCTGCCGCAGCAAATCCGGGTTGTTGAGCGTAACCATGGTGAAATCCTTCTGTGCCGGTGTTTGTCGGATGATGTCGGGGTATATAGCCGAAAAACGCCTCCGCGTTAATTGCCGAAGTTCATTCGGGCCTCTTTTCCAGGTGCGCGCCGATGCCGTTCATCACCTCGAAGAAATCCGGAAACGACACCGCGCAGCATTCGCCGCCGCTGACCATGGTTTCGCCGTCGAGGGCCAACCCGGCCACCGTCAGCGCCATGGCGATGCGGTGGTCATCGTGGCTGTTGACCACCGCGCCGGTCATGCCCCGGCCGCCGGTTCCGTGAATGGTCAGCGTTGTCGGCGTTTCGGAACAGCGCGCCCCGAGTTTGGCGAGCTCCTCGCTCATCCGGGCGACCCGGTCCGTTTCCTTGAGGCGCACCGATTCGAGGTTCGTCAGCGTGGTATCGCCTTCGGCGAAGCAGGCGAGAGTCGCCAGCATCGGCACCGCGTCGGGCATGTCGGAACAATCCAGAGTGATGCCGTGCAGCGGTTTGCCGCCGCGCACGGAAAGTGAGGAGGCCGCCGTGTCCACGACGATATCGGCGCCCATGGCCTGAAACGCGTCGACGATGGCGGCGTCGCCCTGGGTTCCGGCGAAATCCAGCTGCTCGATGGTGAGAGTCGAATCGGTGAGAACCGCGGCGCCCAACGGAAAGGCGACGCCCTCCCAGTCACTGGGAATGCTGCGGTTCACCGGGGCGTAGCGCTGGCCGCCGGGCACTTCGAACCAGTGGTAGCCGGTTTCGTCGAAGCGGACGGAAACGCCCTGGCTGCGCATCCACTCCACCGTCATGTCGAGATACGGGCGTTCCAGCGGCGTTTCCAGCTCGATGCGGGTCGAGCCGGAAAGATAGGGCGCGGTGATGAGAATCGCCGAGACATATTGGGAGAGCTTGCCGGAAAACCGCACGGTGCTTCCCCGGAGCGGCCCGCGCACCACCGCCGGGGCCGCCGCGCCGCCGCGGGTGGTGAAGGCTTGGCCGCCCATGCCCCGCAGCGCTTCCAGCAACGGGAGAATCGGCCGCCGGCGCAACTGGTGGTCTCCGCTCAAAACACTCCAGCCGTCGGCCATGCAGGCCATGGCGGTGACAAAATAGAGCGCGGTGCCGGAATTGCCGCAGTCGACAATATCATCGGGAGTCGCAAGCGTACCGCCGGCGCCCTGCACGGTCCAGCCGGCGCCGTCCGTATCGATCCGGGCGCCGAACAGGCGGCAGGCCCGCGCCGCCGAAAGACAGTCCTCGCTGTTGAGCGGGTTCATGATGCGTGAGGTTCCCTCCGCCAGCGTGGCGATAACCACGGCGCGGATGGTATGGCTCTTGGAGCCGGGAACCACCGCGACTCCGTTGAGAGCGTGACGGCTGGAAACAAAATACATCCGCTATCCCCCCGAACTGGCGCCGCGTCGGCTGAACAACCACTTCGACCACGGCAGGTTGATACCGACGGCGATTATCGTCATCCCCAGTAGACACAGGCTGATGGGCTGGCTCAGCAGCATGTGGAGCAGCCCTTCGTCTGCGTCGGCGAGATTCATCGCTTTTCTGAAGTTGATGTCCATGATGCCGCCGAGGACGATGCCGAGCACCATGGGCGCGACGGCGTATCCCCGCAGCCGCATGAAATAACCCAGCAGGCCGAACACCAGCATGATCACCACCTGATAGATGCTGGATTCAACGGCATAGGCGCCGATGACGCACAGCACCGTCACCATGGGCATCAGCAGGCGCTTCGGAATCATCACCACCTTGGCCATCTGCGGCACCACCGTGAGGCCGAGCAGCAGCATCATTCCGGCGGCGACGAAGCCTCCGGCGAGGATGACGTTGAAGGTGTCGGGGCTGTTCTGCAGCAGCATGGGGCCGGGCCTGAGGCCGTGCACATAGAACGCCGCCAAAATGACGGCGGTGACCGCGTCTCCCGGCACCGCCAGCGCCAGCATGGGAATCAGCGCGCCGCCGATGCAGGCGTTGTTGGCGGATTCCGAGGCGACGACTCCTTCCGCCGCGCCCTCGCCGAAGGGGACCTTCGGGTTTTTGACGGTCAGCTTGGCGTTGTCATAGGCAAGCAGGGCGGCGACGGTGCCGCCGGTGCCGGGCAGGGCGCCGATGATCACGCCGATGACGGAAGAGCGCAGCGACAGCGGCAGCTGCTTCAGGATGGTTTTGAAATCAGGCTTGAATTTCCCCGGCGCGGCGGCGATGGAGCCCTGCTGCCCGGCGGCGAGGGTTGACAGCACCTCGGAGAAACCGAACAGGCCGATGAGCACCGCCACCAGCGGAATGCCCATCTGCAGTTCCATGATGTCAAAGGTGAACCGGTGTTCTCCGGTGTATTCGTCCATACCGACAAAGGCGAACAGCACGCCGAGGCAGGCGCTGATCATGCCCTTGATGAAACTTTTCGAGGTCAGCGAACCGACGGTGGACAGGCCGAAACACGCTAGCAGGAAGTAATCCAGCGGCGAGAAGGCCAGCGCGATGCTGGTCAGCGGCTCGATGACCAGCATCAGCACGAACAGTCCGAACAGCGTGCCGAAAAAACTGTGGATCGTCGCGGTAAACAGCGCCTCGGCGGCGCGGCCCTGTCGCGCCATGGGGAACCCGTCAAGGGTGGTGGCGACGGAAGAGGGCGCTCCGGGAATGTTGATGACGATGGCTGAAAGCGCGCCCGCGTACACTCCCGACACGTAGACTCCCATAATCAGCGCCACGGCGTTGTTGACTGACCAGGTGAAGGTGACGGAAATCAGCAGCGCCGTCGCCATGGTGACCGAAAGGCCGGGAACGGCGCCGACCACCAGCCCGAGCAGCGAGCCGACAAAAACCAGGGCGAAGAAATCCGGCGAGGCCTGGGAAAGGAGCGAGGAGAACAAATCCATGTCAATCCCCCCTACGGCAGCATGACGTGCAGGAGAACGCCGAACATCAGCTGCAGCGCCGCGGTCAGACCGGCGGCGACAAGCAGGACCATCCACCATCGCCGCTCTCCGGCAAACACCAGGAACACGATCATGAAGGCCGCGGTGGCGACGGCAAAATGCAGGATCGGCAGCAGCACAGTGTAGACGATGGCCAAGGCGAAAATCAGGATGGCGCGGGCGTGGCGTTTCATGCCGCCCGGTCCGGAATCGGGAAAGACGGGAGAGTTCCCGCCGTCTCTTTTGTAGGCTCTGAGATTTTGCACCGCCAGAGCCAGGCTGAACAGCAGCATCACCGCGGAAACAATGGCGGGAAACAGCCCGGCGGACAAGGCGGAGTCTCCGAAATCCCGCAGCAGGGAGGATTGGTACAGCAGAAAAACCGCGACGGCGGCGAGAAAAGCGCTTTCAAGCATTGCCGCGATAAAGGGAACGGGCATTTCAACTCCACGTCGATGAATTCCGGCACGCCGGGCAACAAAACCAACACCGCCCCGCGGGATATGCGAAGGCGGACCTCACGGGAAACGGAGTCCGGCCCGCCGGAACGACGGGCCGGAGCGGGTAAAAACCCTGTTACTTCTTGGGGATATTGAACTCCGCCGGGCTGAACTTGGTGCTCTTGGCGTCATAAAGCAGCCAGGCGACGATGGACGCCCAGTTATCCCAGTAGTCGATGACCTTTTGCCCCGTCAGATCTTCCAGGCCGACATAATAGGTGTTTTTCTTGAAATCGGCCCAAGCCGGGTCAGCCGCCGCCTTTTGCGCCGCTTCAAGCAACACCTTCTGCGCATCTTCCGGCGTGCCCTTCTTCACCAGCAAAGCGGTGGGGAACTCCAGCGGCAGATAGGGCGCCAATTCGGGAAGCGTATCGGTGATCGGCGGGATATCGGGGGTGAAATCGCTGCGCTTGCTGGAATACATCGCCAGCGCCCGCATTTTGCCGGAGGCGAGGAAGTCCTTCACGGTGCCGAGATTGGCGGCGGTGAAGTCCACCTGTCCGCCCACCGCGGCCAACAGCGATTCATTGCCGCTGGTGAACGGGGTCATGGAGATGTCCAGCCCGCTCTTGTCCTTCAGCAGCAGGCCCTGGATGTGGCCGCTGGAACCGGGGCCGGTGTAGGAAAACCGCACCTTGCCGGGCCGCGCCTTCATGTCGTCCACCAGGTCCTTCATGGTCTGATACTTGGAGTCGGCGGAAACGACGATGAGCTTCTCGGAGTACACCAGCATGTTCAGCGCGTCGAAATCATGGAACGACAGCTTGGATGTGCCGAGCACGCGGAACACGGCGGGGGTTTCGGCGGAAAGCACCACCGTATAGCCGTCGGCCGGGCGGGCATAGGCGAAATCGGTGCCGATGGCGCCGCCGGCGCCGGGCTTGTTGACGATGACAACCGGCTTGCCGAGGTATTTTTCAAACAGCGGCACAAAAGCGCGGGCGGCGATGTCGGTCGGGCCGCCCACGCCCCACGGGATCACCAGGTTGATTTCCTTTTCCGGGAACTGGGCGCAAGCCGTTCCCGCGCTGAGGGTGAGGCCGATGGCCGCCGCGACGAGGTATTTAAACTGCATGTTCTTCTCCTTGGTTTACAGTTGGCATGAACCTGTCTATCCTTTGTGGTGACGCAAAACGCCTTGCTGCCGCTTTCTTTCCGCGTTTCGAACCGGTGTTCAAAACAGCGCCGCCACGTTGCGTGAAGGCGTCCGGCATCATGACGATGGTCAAACCATCAGGAGAAGCGGGCCATGACCGTGACGCGCGCACCCGCCGCAGCGGCGACGCGCCGGGATAAACGAACCCGGGCCTTATGCCGCCGCAACCGGAGACGCTTCCCCGTCACCAACAGCCCCGGACGACGGGGATGTGGGCAAACGCTGAAAATCAATCAAATCCGGCACTTGCGTGCATCCGCCCCTCCAGGCTCGTCATCGGAGTCATGGTCGTAGTCTTGATATGCTCTCCGTACTGGCTGTTCCTTAACATCATTTTTCAGCGGGTTCAATGAGACAAATCCCGATTCGCGAAGTGAAATCGCCGGAAATGTCATGCCGGCGGCGGGCCTTTCAGAGATATTGACCGGGTTTTTGCCGGGCGGTTGTCCGGCATCTGGATTGCTTCGCTCCCGCTCATGGGTGGCGGCCCGACCGGCGGGGCGACAGGTCAACCGGTGAAGTGGGCGGATTCGTCCACCCGGTCCACCAAGTCCACCAAGTCCACCAGGTCCCCCAAAAACCCGCCACCTACTCCATCGGTTGGCGCGTCCACCGCCGGCACCGCGTCATTGCGAGCGTGAGCGAAGCAATCCAGTAAATCCTTATTTTGAGCCAATTCTGGATTGCTTCGCTCATGCT
>JAISTL010000205.1 GCA_031272615.1 Methylobacteriaceae bacterium
AAGAACTGAGGATGTCGCCGGCGCTGAATGGTAAAGCGGACCACGGGTGGTACCGTGTTTCGGTGAAGCCTATGCGTAACAACGCTGAGAGCTATGTTCGCTGGAAAGTCAGCGAGGTGACGGAGGACAGGGTTGAACAGGAACACATCTTTCAGGAACTGCAGGTGGCCATCCATTATCTGGACAACGCCCCGGCCGGTTTTTTTTCTTTGCTTCGCAACGGTTCCATCGCGTACATGAATGCCACTTTGGCCCGCTGGCTGGATTATGACCTTGCCAGCGCCGGGTCGGCGTCACTGATGCTCTCCGACATCGCGTCGCAGGACGTGGCGGCGTTGCTCACCAATCTTCCCGGAAAGCCTGGGGAGGAAACGGTGGAAACCCTGGATGTGGATTTGCGGCAGCGCAATGGTCGCCCGTTGCCCGTGCGCCTGTTGCACAGGGTGAGTTTCGGCGCGGGCGGCGAGGCGAAATCCTCCAGCACGCTGGTGTTGAACCGGCTTTCCGGTGCAACCGCCGCCGACACCGGGGATGCCTATGAACTGCGCTATGTGCGCCTGTTCAACAACAGCCCCATGGCCATCGCTTCTCTTGACGGTGAGGGCAAAATCGTCAATGCCAATACGTCGTTCATCCGCTTGTTCGGCGCTCTGTCTCCCATCGCGGGCAAAATGGAAGGGTTACCCGTTTCCGTGATCATTTCCGATGCGCAGCGGCAGGACTTCACCAAATCGATTCTCTCGGCCGTGACCGACGGGTGCGTGGACCCCGCGCCGCTGGAGCTGCTTTCGGCCGAGGAAAGTCCCCGCGCCCTGCGGGTGTGGACCCAACCCGTGACCGATGCCGGTGACCCGAAGGAACGCGCGGTGGTATTCGCCCTTGACCGTACCGAACTCCGGCAGGTCGAGGAGCAGCTCGTCCAGGCGCAAAAGATGAATGCCATCGGGCAGTTGGCTGGAGGAATTGCTCACGATTTCAACAATGTATTGCAGGCTATCCTGGGCAACTGTGAACTGCTGCTGCTGACCATGAGGCCGACGGATTCATCCTACCAGGGGATCCTGCAGATCAAAGAAAACTCCAAGCGCGCCGCCCGTCTCGTGCGCCAGTTGCTGGCCTTTTCCCGCCGGCAGACGTTGATGCCGACCGTACTCAATCTCAACGACATCCTTTCAGACTTGGCCACGGATGTCCTGCGGCGGGTCATGGGAGGTAAGGTGAGGCTGGAACTGTTTCACGGACGCAGTTTGTGGCCGGTGCAGGCGGATGTGAATCAGCTGGAAAATGTCATTATCAATCTCTCGGTCAATGCGAGGGACGCCATGCCCGAGGGTGGCTTGCTGACCATCCGCACCAGCAATGTCACGAAGGAATCGACGGTGCTGTCGGGCGGCAACGGGATTCTCGAAGGCGACTATGTGCTGATTGAGGTGGAGGATACCGGACATGGCATGACGCCGGAAATAAAGGCGAAAATTTTCGAGCCGTTTTTCACCACCAAGGGAATCGGCAAGGGAACGGGCCTCGGCTTGGCGACCGTCTTCGGAATCATCCAGCAATCCGGCGGTTTTATCGATGTGGAGTCGGAAGTCGGCAAGGGGACGGTGTTCCGCATCTACCTGCCGCGGTACGTCGAAGAACCCAAAGCGCAAGTCGAGGACGAGCCTGCAGCCGGAGACGGCAGCGGTTCCGTTGCGCCCGTGGCGGATTTGACCGGGCAGGGTGTGATTCTGCTGGTGGATGACGACGACCCGGTGCGGATGGTCAACAAGCGAGCCTTGGAAATGCGCGGTTACAGCGTGCTGGAGGCGGTGTCGGGTGTCGAAGCGCTGAAGGTGGTCGATACCCTCGACAAACCGCTGGACCTGGTGATTTCCGATGTGATGATGCCGGAAATGGATGGGTTGACGCTTCTGGGCGAGTTGCGCAATCGCGATCCTTCGATCAAGGTGATGCTGGTTTCCGGCGATATCCGCGACGATTTGATGGACAAAATGCCCGAAGACGGCTCGCTCAAGTTCCTGCCCAAGCCGTTCAGCATCAAGCAGCTTATCGAAACGGTCAAATCGATCATCGGGCATTGATGCGAAAGTATCCCGGTTGCGGCTTCGGCATCGAACCCTTCAGCGAAACGGAGAGGCGAAACAGGGCAGAACTCTGAGAGGAACGATGAGGAGGTGCTTTTGTTGTTCCCGCCGGGCAAAAAAGGGGCAGGCGTGCTGTGTTCAGCAAACACATGAAAAATAAGGATTACTTGTTTTCTTTGGTGCATCCGCGGCAGAACGGAAAAAGCCCTTGCTTTGATGGAACAAATAGGGTACCCATCAGGGCGGACAGAACGATCGTTCCGTGGGTCAGTTTGTCGGGGAAAGCTCCCACGGGGTGTTGAGGTTCCCGGCAAGGCGTTTTATCAGGAGAATTCACAAATGGCTCAGCCTTCTCTTAAGCTTCCGGAAAACAAAACCATGGATAAAGACAAACTGAAAGCGCTTGATGCGGCACTGTCCCAGATTGAGCGCAATTTCGGCAAAGGTTCCATCATGCGGCTCGGGAAAAACCAGCCGCCCGTGGAAATTGAAACAATTTCAACCGGTTCTCTGGGGCTTGATATTGCGTTGGGCGTTGGCGGTCTGCCGCGCGGGCGCATCATTGAGATTTACGGCCCTGAATCATCGGGCAAGACGACGCTGGCGTTGCACGTCATCGCCGAGGCGCAGAAGAAAAACGGCGTATGCGGCTTCATTGACGCCGAGCACGCGCTGGATCCGATTTATGCGCGAAAACTGGGCGTCAACCTCGACGATCTGCTGATTTCCCAACCGGATACCGGTGAGCAGGCGCTGGAAATCACTGACACACTGGTGCGCTCAGGGGCAATTGACGTGCTGGTGGTGGATTCGGTTGCCGCGCTGACGCCGAAATCCGAGCTTGAAGGTGAAATGGGCGAGATGCTGCCCGGTTTGCAGGCGCGGCTGATGAGCCAGGCGCTGCGTAAGCTCACCGGCTCCATTTCCCGTTCCCGTACCATGGTGATTTTCATCAACCAGGTGCGTATGAAGATTGGCGTCATGTACGGCTCGCCGGAAACGACGACCGGCGGCAACGCCTTGAAGTTCTATGCTTCGGTGCGCCTTGACATCCGGCGCCAGCAGACGTTGAAAGACCGCGAAGAGGCGGTGGGCAACAGCGTCAAGGTGAAGGTGGTCAAAAACAAGGTGGCGCCGCCGTTCAAGCAGGTCGAGTTCGATATCATGTTCGGCGAAGGCATATCCAAGGTCGGTGAACTGGTCGACCTGGGCATCAAGGCTGGAGTGGTGGAGAAATCCGGTTCCTGGTTTTCCTGTGACAGCCAACGCCTGGGGCAGGGGCGGGAGAATGCCAAGCAGTTTCTCAAAGAGAATCCCGAAATCGCCGCAAAGATTGAAGCCGCCATCCGTCAGAACGCCGGCATACTGGCTGAGGCTATACTCGTCGGGGACGATACCCCCGAACACGATGACGACGGTGTGGTAGTGGAATAGAGAACCGGGACCATGGGAATAAGCCGTCGACGGGCGGGAGCGATTTTCCCGCTCGCCGGGTTTGCGTTTTTAACCGCGATTATTCGTCAGTCCGGCGAATGTCGGTCTCAAATTGATTCCAGGTGATTCAAAATGATCGTCATTCGCTCAAACCGGGTTACTTGCCCTTGTCGGGTGCAGGGGGCGCAGGTGGTTTTGCCGGAGCTGCGCCTTCCAGCAACCCCTGAACCAGGCCCTCGGTTGAGTCAAAGCCTGCTTCCTGCAACAGCTTGTCGATCATCGGGGCGTTGGCGCGATAGGCCAACAGCGAGTTGAGGAGGTTGTCGGGAACGGAGCCCGGAGTTCCTCCCGCGCCGCTGTTGCGCGCCACTCCGAGTGCGCCGCCCATATCGATAATTTTGACGGAGCCAATCTTTTCCATGGGCTTGACGGCCTCGGCCAGGGCGGCGGGAATGATCTTCAGGCGTTCCTTGGTGATTTCGTATTCGATGATGGCAGCGGCGAGGACATTGCGCGCCTCGTTGATTTTGCGCTGGCCCTCGGCTTCAACGTTATAAGTCTTTTCCTGTGCTTCGGCGCGGATTTTGGCCGAGTCGGCATCAGCCATGGCCAATGTGCGGACAGCCTGCGCCCGGTCCTCGGCGGCGGCGCGTTCGGCCTCGGCGGAAACCTTCACGAGGACTGCCTGCTTTTCCGCGTCTTTGCGCGCGGCAATCACCTCAATCTGCCGCCCGCGCTCGGCCATGGCGACTTCCTTGGCCGTGGTCACGCTTTCCAATGCGGCGATGGCTTTGGCGCGGGCTTCCTCGGCGAGGGTCTTGGCTTCTGATTCGGCGCGGCTCTTTTCGGCCACGGCGATGGCGCGCTCCTGGTTGGCGATTTCGATGTCACGCTGCTTGACGATGGCCAGCGTCTCGCCGGTGCGTTCCGCGGCGATGGCCTGTTCGCGCACAGCGAGATCTGCGGAAATCTTGGCGGTTTCCTGGGCGCGACGGGCTTCGGCGTCGCGTTCGGCGATGGCTTGGTCAGAGGCGATGCGCGCCTCTTCTTCAGCGCGGCGTGCTTCCGCTTCACGCTGGGCGGCGGCGGCGCGGGTTTCCGCGGTCTTGTTGATGATGTCGCGCTGCTGGCTCAGTTCGGCTTCGCGTTTTTCCTGTTCGATGGCGAGAGTCTGTTTGCGGGCTTCAAGGTCCTGCTGGGCGATGGCGACTTCGGCGGCGCGTACGGTCTGGTTGCGTTCCTGGCGCTTGGCTTCGACAATACGGGTCAGGGTGGCGAGACCTTCGGCGTCGAACGCGTTGTTCGGGTTGAAGTAACTGGTGTCGGTCTGGTCCAGTTTGATGAGCGAGGCGCTTTCCAGTTCCAGGCCGTTGAGTTCGAGATCGCTCGCCACGGTGGTTTGCACGGCACGAACAAAGTCGGCGCGTTTCTCCTGGAGATCGGCCAAGGCCATGGTGGCGGCCACCGAACGCAGGGCGTCGACGAATTTGGCTTCGACTAGCTGACGCAGCTCTTCCGTGTTGTTGGTGCGGTTGCCGAGGGTTTGGGCGGCAAGGGCGATGGAAGTGGCATCGGGTTTGACGCGGACGTAGAATTCAACGCCGATGTCCACGCGCATCTTGTCTTTGGTGATCAGAGCGTCGGCGGCATCGCGGCGCACTTCCAGACGCAGGGTCTGCAAGTTCACCCAGGCGATGGAATGAAACACCGGGAGTACGGCCGAACCGCCATCCACAACGACCTTTTGACCGCCGAGACCGGTGCGCACATAGGCGCGGTCCTTCTCGGCGCGGCGATACAGCGAAGCAAAAACCAAACCCACGCCCAACAGAATCGCAAGGGCGAGAAATGTCAGCAAAACTATTTCTATCAAATTCATCGATGAGGCGGTTTCTGAGAAATTCATCGGCGTTTCCTTTATTGAATTCAGATGTCGGCGTTATGTCGACGCGACGGGTCGGCAGTCATTCATGAGGGTTTTGCGTCGTTGAGAGCGGATGGGCGCAGGTCACCGGCGGCCCGGGCCACCAACACTTCCTGCCCGACGCAGTCCACAACCAGCGCCAGTTCCCCCTGTTCAATGACCTCGTCCGGGGTTGCCGGGCGCGCTCTTGGAAAATGCCAGTTTTGGAACTGGTCTTGAATTTTGATGCGGGCGGCGAAACCTTCGCGGACCGGACCGAGGGTGACGATTCCCGTTCTGCCGATGAGGGCATCGGTGGTGGTGGCATAGGTTTCGTCATGGGGGATGATCCTCTCGGCAAGGCGACTGGCCTGACGGGTGAGGGGAACGGTGACGAACAGCGCCGACAGCGCGGCAATCCAGGCAGGCAGCGGTTGAAGAATTGAGGCGCAGACGCTCTGCAGCGCGAACCCGCTCATGCTGAATATCCCGAGAAAGATGATCAGCAAGGCAATGAACGGCACCCTGCCGGCGTTGAGCCAACTGAAACCGGCGGCAAGAAAGCCGTGGTCCAGAGCTCCCACATCCAAATCCACATCGGTATCGATGCCGACAAGACTGTCAAGCGAGCCGGAAATGGACAAACCGATCAGCAGCGAGACCAGCTCCAGCACGATGAGGCTGAGCATTATGCCGGTGGCGACGGCGAACGGCATAAGCTGATCAGAGAGAAGCAGTTCCATTGTTCATGCTCCGGGTTGGCCGGAAAATCTCCGGGATGCGGATTTTCCGGCACGAATGGAACAGAAAAACACTGTATGACTTTTTTCTGTGGGTGGCAAGCGCGAGTTCGCAAAATCCCTGAAAGCCCGTCGTGATGCGGAGCCGCGTCATTCCGTTCCTTCGTCGGCGGTTGCCTTGATGCGTGCCAGCCGCTCCTTGACCGCGTGTTCCCGCGAGAGAGCTTTCAACGCCTCGATGGCCTGAACGTCCTTTTTCGGCGCGGCGCCCGGAACCCCGGTGACGCGTGTGGTGGCGGCCTCGGCTTTTTCCACCCGGCTTTGGGCCTTGCTCAGGGCGTCAAGGGCATGAACGTCACTGACGGCGTCACCCGAGGACACGCGTTCAGTGTGGCGGAACTCATAGAGCCGCTGTTCGGCCTCCTTGCGGCTGGCCTTGACCGCTTCCAGCATGTCGGAAGCCTTGGTGATCTTGTCGTCGACGTCGGCGATGAGGGTGTCAAGAACACGAACCTGAGCTTCAATGTCCAGCTGGCGATCGATACCGACGGAAGCGAGGTCATCGCGGTTTTCACGCACCGCCACCTTCACCTGGTCATCCAGCGTCATCAGCTCACTGGAGAGCTCGTTGCGGCGGTGTTGCAGGCGATGACGCTCGGCGGTGGCCTTGCCCAGCTCGACGCGCACATCGTCCGCGGCGGCTTCGATTTCACGGATGGATTGCTCCAGAACCGCGATGGGTTGCGCGCCCTCGGCGGAATCGATTGCGGCGTGCGCCATGCCGGCAATCAAACGACCCAAACGGGCGATAACGGATTCAGTTGACATGGATACCTCCTTGGCAAGCCGGTTCAATACCGGAAGTGATTGTTCACCGGGCAGAGCGGTTTCCGCCCAGATCTCGAAATGGTTGT
>JAISTL010000211.1 GCA_031272615.1 Methylobacteriaceae bacterium
TTGCAGGCGCGGCACTGCTGCAGGCGGTTGGCGAAGGTGAAGGCGTCGTTCATATCGAATTGCTGGAAGATGTCGAGGCCGCGGTCCAGCAGGATTTTCCAGCCGTGGTCGGTCTGGATATGGCGGGCGTGGATGGTGGCGGTGCGGTCAAAGCCGAAGGTGAAGTGGATGCCCACCGCCTCGGTGTTCTTTTTGATTCTCTCCAGATACTCCCGCTGCTGGTCGCGTTTGCTGTCGTCTTCGATGGTCGCCAGATGCACCTTGACCTCGTCTTCCGGCGCCTTGAAGCGCACCACCGTCTCCAGCAGCTCCATCAGGTTGCGCATCTGGTGGAACACGCGCACGTAAGGGTCGGTCACCACCACCATCAGCGCGCCCTTGAGATAGGGCCCGAGCAGGCTGTCGAAGCTGACGCCCTTCTGGTTTTCCTGGAAGGTGAGGTGCTGCTCCTTGAGCTCCTCCGCCACGACGTCCGGCGGCGCCTCCGGTTGCGGCTGCGGCGGCGCGGGCGGCGGGAGCACTGCCGTCGTCTCCACCTTTTCCACCGCCTTCACCGTCCTCTCCGTGAGTTTCAGCTCGTCCGGCGGGCTCTCCGGCTCAACGGTGCGGTGATACAGGTTGGGATATTCCTGCTCTTCCAGGGTGGTCACCGCTTTCACCGCGCCCTCCCGCGTGGTGTAGGTGAAGGCCACCTTGGGATAGGTGGCGTCGATGCGCAGCAGCTGGTCTTTGACGCGTTTGCGCCCTTCCATGGCAAAGCGCAGCAGTTCCTCGGCCTCGGCGGGAGTCGCCCCGCCACCGGGAAACAGCAGCTTCATCAGGCCGGAGAAGGTTTTGACAATGGCGTCGCGGTCCCGGGTGGACAGGTCCGCCGACAGGGTGAACAGTTCGCCGCAGCGGTCGGAATAATCGTGATTGCGCAGCGCGCGCAGGATTTCCGCCAGATAGTTGACGACAAAGCCGTAGCCTTCGGAGAACATCTCGCCGCGGATGACATCCACCTCCCAGCCGGGAATGTAGAAATGGATGCGGTCGAGAAACGCCGAATCATAGAACTTCGCCGGCAGGTCCTCGAACAGGTCCTTGTGTTTGAGCATGTGCGGCACGGTGTGCTGTGTGTTGCCGACAAAGGCCATGGAGGCTTCGGCGCCCAGGGTCTCGATGCCGCGGGAGAACGACTTGTTGGCCATGTAGTTCTTCAGGATGTCGACCAGGGCGTTGTCGGCCCGCTTGTCCTTGCCGGCGAATTCGTCGAAGGCGACGCAGTCCCAGAACCCCACCAGGCCGATGCGTCCGGTGGCGTTGTTGACGAACAGCTTCGGCACTGTCACCTCGCCGCCGGAAATCAGAATGCCGTGGGGTGAGAACTCCGAATAGATGTGGGATTTGCCGGTGCCCTTCGGCCCCAGCTCGATGAGGTTGTAATTGCGCTCGCAGAACGGGATGAGCCGCACCAGCTGGGTGAGCTTGCTGCGCTTGCCGAAAAGCTCCGGGTTGAAGCCGATGCTCTGGATCAGCAGGTCAATCCACTCGTCGGTGGTAAACCCGCGCCGCGCCGCCACATAGCCGTCAAAATCGAAGCGCGAGAGCTGAATCGGCTTCAGCGACGCGAGCAGCCACGGCACGGCGCCCGTCTCCTCGCTGTGTTCGTATTCGATGTCGGCGATGCACCACACGCCGCTCACCAGCAGTTTCGGATGGGCCTTGACCGTCGCCGCGTCGACCACCACCCGTTTGATGCCGAGATTGGAGAACTCCGCCTCGTAGACATCGGCGCGGTCGTTGAGCGCCACGCTGATTTTGTCGATAACCTTGTTGCGCCCCCTTTCCCGGATGGTGGAGCGCACCAGCCCGGCCTCGGAGCGGTGCACATAGTGCCTGGCGAGAATCTCCTTCACCGTCTCGATGCCGCTCATCATGGTCGCCTCGTCATCGGTGGCGCAATACTGGCCCAGCAGGTATTCCAGCACATAGGTGGGGACGATGGCGTTGCCCTTCACGGTTCTCACCAGGTCCTTGCGGACCACGAGGCCGGGGAAGAGGGTGTTGATTTTGTGATCGAGGTCGTTCATCACTTGGGCCCTCACAAATCGAAATCGTTGGTGAAGGAACGGCGCATCCGGTAGCGGAGCTCCTTGTAAAGCTTGTAATGGGATGTCCCGGCGTGTTTTTCCTCCAGCCGCAGAATGACCTCCTGCCCGTTGGTTTCGTCGGCCTTTCGGGTCAGCATGAAGGTCACCGGCGTTTCCCGCTCGCGGGAATTCTCCGAGCGGCTGTCGAAGGTGCGCTCATGGGCGTCGGAAATCAGCTCGCCCGCCTCGGTATAAAGCCCGGCGCGCAGCACCCGCGGCCGGGTTTTGTCGGTCGCCGCCGTGGTCTGGTAGAACGTCACCGTCAGCTGTCCGGTGGTGATGGTCGTTCCGGCGCTGCCCAGAATCTCCACCTCGACCTCGCTCACGTCACTCTGGCGCTTCTTGTTGATTTTCAGCACCGGAATCACCACTTCCTGCAGCGCCGCGCCGCCGTGCACGAACCGGCTGCCCGAGCCCCGGAGGCGCAGGCGGTTGACGGATTTCGGAATCTGCACCTCCACCTCTCCGGCAAGGCCGAGCTCCGCCGCAGTGAACCGGCGCAGGCCGGGCGTTTCGACAAGCCCGTGTCCCAGCACAAACCGGCGGTCCTGAAACAAAATTCGCTCGCCGGTGGCCTCGACGCCGGAAAAATCGCTCTCGTCGATGGCGCGGTTCTGATAGATGAAGCCGTGGTCCGCGGTGATCAGCAGATTGTTGGCGTTGGCCCCGGTGAGCTTCTTCACCAGCCGCACCAGCTCCTCCAGCGTCGCCGCCACCGCCTCGAACACCTGTTCCTCGGTTTCCCGCTTGTGGCCGATGGCGTCGATGCGGTTGTGGTAGACATAGAGCACATCGTGGTCGCGCACCAGCGCCCGGCAGTCGTCGCCGTTCATCTCCAGCACGTCTTTGGCTCTGACGGCGTCGGCCCGCCCGCCCAGCGCCCGCTGCAGAATTCCGGCGCGGTTCTCCGTCCCGGATGAGCTTTGCCCGTCCACCAGAACCGTGCCGCTGTCGTCATCGGCGATGGCCAGCTGCGAGTGGGGCAGCAGCGCCGCCATGCCGAGCTGGGTATAACTCGGCAGCATCGTCAGCGCCGGTTCCAGTTCGGCGCTGAAGCGGTCTTCCCGGCGAATCAGGCCCAGCAGCTCCTCGCCGGTTTCATAGCGCAGGGCGTCGGAGATGATGACGCACACCTTGTTGTCTTTGCGGCGGAACGGCTGCACCCAGTGTTCGAAAAAGTCCTTCTGGCTGCGCACCGGCGGGGCGCCCCATTTTCCGGGCCTGTCGACCACGGCCTGAAAGCGGTCGCCCAGCGTCAACAGATACGTGTTGGCATAACGGTTTTCGATCTGTTCGGCCAAGTCCCCCGTCAGCGAGACCTGCCCGGCCGCGCGCGCGTGAAACGTGAACCGGCGGTAGAGCTGGTCCAGCCGGAACCACGAGTGCGCATAGCGTTCAACGCCGTCGGCCACGGTGTCCATTTCAAGCTTTGCCTCGTCCAGGGCGTGGAGGAAGCGGGCGGCGGCCTCCACCGCGTCATAGAGATGCTTGAATTCGCTGTACCAGTGGCTTTGCCGCCGCGTGCGCACCCACTGCTCCACCTCGCCGACATACACCGTGCGCGCCGCCACCGCCCGGGTCAGGTCACTGATGATCTTGCTGTCGATGAGCCGGAAATCATCGAGCTCCATCACCTGCCGGAAATCCATCCCGTTCAGTTTCTCCTCGATGCCGAGAACCCTGGCGGCCTCGGCGGAGAGCGCCTCGAAACAGCTCTCGAATTCCCGGCTGTCTTTCCAGCTCCTGAGAAACACCAGGGCGTCGCCGCTCATGTCCGCCTTGCCGTCAACCCCCGCCGCCCAGCCGGCTTTGAACAGCGCAATGGCGAAATCCCGGATGCCGGGCGTTTCGGAGGTATAGCCGTAAACGCGCGCCAGCCGCTCCCACAGAAAACCCTCCAGACCGACCCGGCCGATGAGCGTGATCTTGTCGTCGCGCCCGTCAGCCGCCTCCTTCAGCAGGTGCCGCACCACCGAGTCCAGGGTCGGCTCGCTGCCGGCGCACACCGCCAGGATTTTCATGCG
>JAISTL010000253.1 GCA_031272615.1 Methylobacteriaceae bacterium
CGCGGGAAACCGTTCTGATGATGATATTCAAATTGGCAAAATCAGCTGAAAAACGATGGAGGCGATTGAAAGGACACGCCCTTCTGCCAGATGTCTTGGCAGGGGTCGAGTTCAAAGACGGCATTCGAGACACCGAACAAGCTCAATCCAAGGAACGCTGCCTGAGCCCATACACCAGATTTGACTATAGCTCGCTCCTCGGTGTATGGGCTCAAGCAACGTTCCTTGTGGATTGAAATTGTTCGGTGTCTCCCAGACCGTCTTTGAACCCGCCCCCTGCGAACGCGTTCTGGATTGCTTCGCCTCGCTCGCAATGACGGCGGCGCCGGCGGTGCGACATGCCAACCGGTGGAGCTTGCGGTGCGTTCTGGTGGACTGGTGGACACGGTGGACGGGGTGGACACGGTGGACACGATGGACGATCCAGGGCTTACAACTTCTGTTGAAATCAGTGAGTCTACGCTGAAAATTGTCCACCGTGTCCACCTGGTCCACCGTGTCCACCCGGTCCACCAGGGCAATTCCGGATTGCTTCGTTTGACAATGCTTTAGGCCGGATCGCTTTGCTCACGCCTGCAGAAATCGCGCAGAACCGGTGTGCGTAGACCGGTTTGTGACTGTCTACGCTCGCCGGGTTTTACCGTTTCGGCTTTGGTTTGACGCCGGTCGGCCGCTTTGGCTTCCGTGTCCAGTTCGCGGTTTCGCTCACGTCGAGATTGGCCTGCGCTTCGAAGTGCCCCCGCTCCGCCGCCATGCGCCACCACACAGCCGCTTCGGCGGCATCCCGGGCGACGCCATCGCCGATATAATACGCCAAACCCAGGTTGTACTGCGCGTCGGCCACGCCCTGCTCCGCCGCCTTGCGCCACCATGAAATTGCTTCGGCATAATCCTGCGCGACGCCTTGACCTTCGTGATACAACGTCCCCAGCTGCAACTGCGCGCCCGCATCCCCCTGTTCCGCGGCCATGCGGCACCATCGCCCGGCCTCGGTATAATCCCGGGCAACACCTTCACCCTCATAATACATCACGCCCAGAATTGCTTGCGCTCCCAGGTGCCCCAGCTCCGCGGCGCCGCAAAACAGCGACGCCGCCTCCGCACGGTTACGGGCGACGCCCTCACCGGTGTAATACATCAAACCCAGATTGTACTGCGCCTCAGCATAACCCTGCTTCGCCGCCTTCCGCCACAGAGAGGCGGCCTTTCCAAAATCCTGCGCAACACCGTCACCTCCGGCATACAGCACACCCAGGTTGTTCTGAGCCTCCGGGTCACCCCGCTCAGCCGCCTTGCGCAACCAAAACGCAGCTTTGCCGTAATCCGCAGTGACGCCTTCACCGGTGACATACATCATTCCAAGACATCTCTGCGCCAACAGGACACCCTTTTCCGCCGCTTGGAGAAACCAGGAGAACAGCTCGGCGTTGTCCCGGGCCGTCACGTTGCCGTCAAGAAACATCACCGCCAAATTGCAGCGCGCCAACGGATGCCCTTGCTCCGCCGCCTTCCGGAACCACGAAGCCGCCTCGGCAAGATTCTGCACAACGCCGTCACCGTTGTAACACATGGTCCCCAGGTTGTTCTGCGCCGCGGGATGCCCCTGGTCCACCGCCTTGCGGAACCATAGAAGAGCCTCGGCAAAATTCCGGGCAACACCATCGCCCTCGTAATTCATCTGGCCGAGATTGTACTGCGCGTCGGCATGGCCCTGCTCCGCCGCCATGCGCCACCACACAGCCGCCTCGGCGGCATCCCGGGCGACGCCGCGACCGCTCATGTACATCATGCCGATGCTGTTCCGGGCCTCCGCCAACCCCTGCTGAGCCGCCATGCGGTAAAGACGCAGCGCCGCGGCATAATCCCGGGCCACCCCGACACCCCGATAGTGCATCTGACCCAGCCTGTACTGCGCGTCCGCGTGACCTTGCTCCGCCGCCTTGCGAAACCACGAAGCCGCCTTGGTATGGTTTCGGACAACGCCTCTCCCATCAGCGTAAGCCTCACCCAGATAAAACTGAGCATCGGCGTCGCCCCGTTCCGCCGCCTTGCGAAACCATTTCACCGCTTCGGCATCGTTCTGCCCGGCGCCGTTGCCGTCGTAGTACAGAAGACCCAGGGCGACCTGAGCCTCCACATCGCCGACCGCAGCCGCTTTCAGGAGTTTCCGCAAGGAATCGGTTGTCGTCATTGGATATGCTGTTTTTGATGGGCCGATAATACAGACCTCATAGCAGCATAACCATAAACAGAAAACATGATTTTACCGGCCGGTCCCGCCGGGCTGCCCCGATGCCGCGCGCCCCGTGAGCGTGAACGAAGCACTCCGGAACAGGGGTCTGGTGGACACGGTGGACACGGTGGACCAGTCTAAGCCTTTGGAGCCTGGACTGTCCACTCCATCCACTTTGCCTGCATGTGCAACCGCATATGATTTATTTGGCATTGTCTTTCACATGATATTTCGTGTTCCTTGCCGAGCCGATTTTTTCGATAATGCCGCTGCGGAGCATATCACCAAGTACTTTTTCAATCGTCGTCGGGCTGACATCCGGCAGAATATAGCAGATTTCGCGCTTGCTTATCGGCAGCAGACTGTTCAAAACGGTTTGCTCTATGCGCTCCCGCTTGCTGACGTGTCCGCTTTGTATGGCGGCAAAATGTTTGTCGAGTTCCTTGTAGCAGGTCAGGAGCGTGATGAGGAAGTTCCTGATAAACGGGAAGTAGTTGTTCCCCGCCGTATGCCAGTTTGTGGAGCTGTCTTTGAGTGCCTGATAGTACGCCGCCTTGTTGTCGTTGATCCGTGCCTCGAACGAGATGTACTTGCCCGCGTCGAATCCGCTCTTGTAAAGCAACAGAAGTGACAAAAGCCGCGACAGTCTGCCGTTGCCGTCCGGGAACGGGTGGACACACAGGAAATCAAGGATAAAGCACGGAATCAACAGCAAGCTGTTGATGCTCGCGTTGTCGCGGGCATCCATATAGGCAAGTGTGAGTTGCTCCATTGTTTCCGCGGTTTCGTCAGCGGGCGTCGGCTCAAGGCGGACTTTACGCCGCCCGTCAGCGCCGACTTCCATAATCACGTTGTCGCTCACCTTATAGCGGCCGCCACCTTGCGGAGTAAACGACAGCATGGTTTCGTGCAAACGCAGAATGTCACGCTCGCGTATATCGAGCGCGGCAAAGCCCGTATGCACGAGGTTCAATGCCGCGCTGTACCCGGCAATTTCCGCTTCGTCGTGGTTGAGCGGCGCGGCGTTTTGCAGCACGATTTGGTTCATCCGCCCCTCGCTCGTCACGATGCCCTCGATGGCGTTCGACCCGCGGACAGATTGAACCTTGGCAATGCTCTCCAAGCGCGTGTAAATATCGGGATAGTTGACGCGGCGTTCTCCCTCGCGGGAACTGAGTTCCGCAATCGCCGCAACGGTGTTGACCAGTCCGGCCGGAAGCAGGCCCTGTTCAAGGAACGAATAGTCAAAGGAGCGCATCTGCACCTCCGAAAAATTATCTGCATATAAATCGGCATATTTTATGCAGATTGCTGATAGGGCAAATGCGAACTTTTTGTCAATAATCCATTATCTTTTTCAGGGTCCCGGCCGGGATGACATCATTCTCACGGAACGAAGCCGTCCACGGGGCCACGGCCGGGGTTGGCGGACGCGCTTGTCCGCCGGTCGCCGGGGGAGCCCGGCGACGCACCGACCGCGCCAAAAGCGCGTGGCCGACGGGGGCGTCAACCATCCCGGGCGCGCCTCACCGTCTTCTTTTTTTCGCGGGCGCGCGCCGGGGAGCAGCCTTCCGGCCGGTCTCACGCCGGGGCGGAGTCGCCTGCGTGCCGGTCTCGCGCTCGGGTTTGGCCTCCTCCGTGTCGGAAGCCTGCTGAGCGGCGCGCTGCCCGCCGGATATGCGCTCGAGCGCCTCCCGCGCCGGGCTGTAATTCTGCTCCGCGGCCTTTTTGAGCCACTTGACCGCTTCGGCCTTGTTGGCGCGGACACCGCGGCCCTCGGCGTAGGCCATGC